>NZ_LASY01000049.1:0-68602 GCF_000973155.1 Grimontia sp. AD028
TGAACTGAGCAGCCAGTGCTTTTTCTGCAATCGCCATACCGACAGCGTTGGTGATCCCCTGACCCAGTGGGCCCGTAGTGGTCTCGACCCCTGGCGCGTAGCCATACTCAGGGTGGCCTGGGGTTTTCGAGTGCAGTTGACGGAAGTTTTTCAGATCGTCGATAGACAGATCGTAACCGGCCAGGTGCAGTAGAGAGTAGATCAGCATAGAACCGTGGCCGTTCGACAGCACGAAGCGGTCGCGGTCTGCCCACTCAGGGTTTTGTGGGTTATGGTTCATGTGGTCGCGCCACAGGACTTCGGCGATGTCCGCCATGCCCATTGGGGCACCTGGGTGACCAGAGTTAGCTTGTTGTACACCGTCCATGCTGAGGGCACGGATCGCGTTTGCTAAAACCTTGCGAGAAGACATGTCTGCTCCTGAGATCATTAGAGGTTTTGAGTTATAGGCAATCCGGCACAATACTTGTAAACAAAAGCGGCCAGATTGCTGAATTCGGCGGGCAGATATTGTCGCAAGAGTCCGTCGGCTCTGCAAACGTTTTACATCGCTGATTTTGTGGGGTTCTGTCTGTTCAGAACGTGAAATCTCTGCATCTATTTGTAACTACAAGATTACAGGCGCAAACGTTTACTTATTTACGCGGACTATTTGTGAGGTTGATTTATACGGTTCTCTGCGTAGAATAGACGTCCAGATGGAAAAGCATCTATACTTTTATACGGTCAGACGACCAAAGGTGCTTTTGCAAACAAAGATTCGGTATCAACCAACATTTATTATTGCTAGGGAAAAGACATGGCTAAACACCTGTTTACTTCTGAGTCAGTATCAGAAGGCCATCCAGACAAAATCGCAGACCAGATTTCAGACGCCGTTCTTGACGCGATACTGGAACAGGATCCAAAAGCACGCGTAGCCTGTGAGACTTACGTGAAAACCGGCATGGTGATGGTTGGTGGTGAAATCACAACCTCAGCATGGGTTGATATCGAAGAGCTGACCCGCGAAACCGTTCGCGAAATCGGCTACGTTCACTCTGACATGGGTTTCGACGCAGATTCATGTGCGGTTCTGAACACCATCGGTAAACAGTCGCCAGACATTAACCAAGGCGTTGATAAAACTGACCCTAAAGAGCAGGGCGCAGGCGACCAAGGCATCATGTTCGGTTACGCATGTAACGAAACTGACGTATTGATGCCAGCACCTATCACTTACTCTCACCGTTTGGTTCAACGTCAGGCAGAAGTTCGCAAGAACGGCACGCTGCCTTGGCTGCGCCCGGATGCAAAATCTCAGGTCACCTTCCAATACGACCAAGGTAAGATTGTTGGCATCGATGCGGTTGTTCTGTCTACCCAGCACTGTGACAGCATCTCGACGCCAGACCTTCGTGAAGCAGTGATGGAAGAAATCATCAAGCCAGTACTTCCAGCAGAGTGGCTGAACAAAGACACCAACTTCTTCATCAACCCAACTGGCCGTTTCGTTATCGGTGGCCCAATGGGTGACTGTGGTCTGACTGGTCGTAAGATCATCGTTGATACCTATGGCGGCGCTGCTCGTCACGGTGGCGGTGCATTCTCGGGTAAAGATCCATCAAAAGTTGACCGTTCAGCGGCATACGCAGCGCGCTACGTAGCAAAGAACATCGTTGCTGCAGGCATGGCAGACCGCTGTGAAATCCAGCTTTCTTACGCTATCGGTGTTGCTGACCCAACGTCTATCATGGTGGAAACCTTCGGGACCGAGAAAGTGTCTCACGACATCATCATCGAAGCGGTTCGCCAACACTTCGACCTGCGCCCTTATGGCCTGCAGGAAATGCTGGACCTGCTGCAACCTATCTACAAAAAGACAGCAGCTTATGGTCACTTTGGTCGCGAAGAGTTCCCTTGGGAAAAGACCGACAAAGTGGCAGCACTTCGCGATTTCGCTCAAATCAAGTAATCGCAATCTGCATGTAAAAGGGAAGCTCAGGCTTCCCTTTTTTGTTTCTGTTCCCTACCCTGTCGGCTCTTGAATCTAAACTGCCGAACATGAACGAACTCCACTACCGTCTTACCCAACGCGTCAGCGAATGTATCACTCTGGCTAACAAACAGCTTGGGAGTGAATTTGCTGTGCCTGCCATTCGGTTTGATATTCGTGGGAAAACGGCAGGAATGGCGTTGCTTCAACGCTGGCAACTCAGGTTTAACCCCGTATTGCTGGAAGAAAACATTCAGGCGTTTTTTGACGAAGTGGTGCCGCACGAAATCAGTCACTTGGTTGTCTATGCCCGTTTTGGAAAAGTGCGGCCGCATGGCAAAGAGTGGCAGGCGGTGATGTCACAGGTGTTTGGTGTAATACCCAAAACCACCCACAGCTTTGATGTCAGTTCTGTTCAGGGAAAAACTTTTACCTATCAGTGCGGCTGTGACCATATCGAGCTCTCTATTCGTCGTCACAATAAAGTTCAACGCGAACAGGTTCAATATGTTTGCCGCCGCTGCAAACGGCCTCTTGTCTTCGTCCCATCTGTCGCATAAGCAACGCTTTACTTATCAATAAACTCTTCAATTAACACTAATTTAGTGCGATTTTGCTCGCAATAGTCTGTAATAATCAAGACACACAATTCCAACATCGAGCGCTAAATACACATGAGAACATTTCTGATGCTGCTTTCGGCACTGCTGATCCCCTCAATGGCAGCAGCGGCTGAGCATCCGCAATCCTTCAGTAAAGCCAAACGCATCGCGCAAAAAATCTATCAGGACTACCCCACTTCGTTTTACTGCGGCTGTGACATTGAGTGGCAGGGCAAGAAAGGCGTACCTGATTTTTCTGAGTGTGGTTATCAAGTCCGCAAACAGGAAAAGCGTGCCAGCCGCATTGAATGGGAGCATGTAGTTCCTGCATGGCAATTTGGCCACCAGCGTCAATGCTGGCAAGACGGAGGGCGCAAGAACTGCACCCGCAATGACGTGGCTTTCAAACTGATGGAAGCTGACCTGCACAATCTGGTTCCAGCCATTGGCGAGGTCAACGGCGACCGCTCAAACTTCCGCTTCTCGCAATGGAATGGCAACGACGGAGCTTTCTACGGTCAGTGCGCGGCGAAGGTGAACTTCAAGCAACGTGTATTTGAGCCGCCAGCACAAAGCCGCGGTGCCATTGCGCGAACCTACAAGTACATGAACCAGCAATATGATTTTCGTCTGGCATCCGCACAGAAAAAGCTGATGGATGCCTGGGATAAAACCTACCCGGTTAACGAGTGGGAGTGTGAACGCGACCGCCGCATCGCCCGCGAGCAAGGTAATCATAATCCGTTCGTGCAAGCTTCCTGCGAAAAGGCCGGTCTATAACCTTAGCGCCAGACTACTGACTACAGGCAGCAGCGTGATACACTGCTGCCTATTGTTATCCAGTCATGAAAACACCATGCGTATCCCAAGAATTTTCCATCCTGAGCCCCTGCCTGAAACTGGCCGCGTTGCCCTGAGCGATGACGCTGCCAATCACGTTGGCCGTGTGCTTCGTATGCAGGCAGGTCAGGAAGTGTTGTTATTTGATGGTCACGGCGCAGAGTTCCCTGCCGTCATTGCTGAGTCAGGTAAAAAATCTGTCAGTGTTGATATTGTTGAGCGTGTTGAACGCAGCATCGAATCTCCGCTGGATTTGCACTTGGGGCAGGTCATCAGCCGCGGCGACAAAATGGAGTTCACTATTCAAAAATCGGTGGAGCTGGGCGTCAACGTCATCACCCCACTGATCTCTGAACGTTGTGGTGTCAAACTCAATGCAGATCGCTTCGACAAGAAACTGCATCAATGGCAGAAAATCGCGGTTGCAGCTTGTGAGCAATGCGGGCGCAACGTGGTGCCAGAGATTCGCCCTGTGATGTCGCTGGATGAGTGGATGCAGGAGACATTCGACGGGCTGAAATTGAACCTTCATCCACGTGCAAAATACTCAATCAATACCCTGCCCGAGCCAGTTAGCCGTGTGCGTTTGCTGATTGGCCCTGAAGGCGGTCTGTCATCAGAAGAAATTGAACGAACCCGTGAATTCGGGTTTGAGGAAACATTATTGGGGCCACGTGTTCTGCGCACTGAAACCGCAGCACTGACGGCAATCACTGCCCTGCAGGTTCGCTTTGGCGATCTGGGTTAAAGGCGACCTCGGTTAATAAGGATAAATTAATGATCAAACTGGGCGTAGTGATGGATCCAATCGAGTCCATCAACATCAAAAAAGACTCCTCCTTTGCCATGATGCTGGAAGCGCAAAAGCGCGGCTGGGAAATTCATTACATGCAAATGAATGACCTGTCTTTAGAGCAAGGCAAAGCACTGGCACGCACCAAGATTGTCACGCTGGAAGAAAACCCGGAGAAATGGTTCGAGGTGGTCAGCGAGCAGGAAATTGCGCTGGCCGATCTCGACGCTGTGTTGATGCGTAAAGACCCGCCGTTTGATACCGAATACATCTACGCGACTTACATTCTTGAACGTGCGGAAGTAGAAGGCTGTCTTATCGTCAACAAGCCGCAGAGCCTTCGTGACTGTAACGAAAAACTCTTCACTGCTTGGTTCCCAGAACACACGCCAATCACGCTGGTGACCCGTCGTGCAGACCAAATCAAAGCGTTCCAGGAAAAACACGGCGACGTGATCCTGAAACCTTTGGATGGCATGGGTGGCTCGTCTATCTTCCGCGTGAAGCAAGGCGACCCGAACCTGTCAGTGATCATCGAAACCCTGACTGGCCTTGGCAATAACTACTGTATGGCGCAGACGTTCGTGCCAGACATCAGCAATGGCGACAAACGCATTCTGGTGGTAGATGGTGAGCCGATGCCTTACTGTTTGGCTCGTATTCCTGCCAAAGGCGAAACCCGTGGCAATCTGGCAGCAGGCGGCCGTGGTGAAGCGCGCCCACTCAGCGACACTGACTGGGCAATTGCCCGTGCAGTGGCACCAACGCTGAAAGAGAAAGGCCTGATCTTCGTGGGTCTGGACATCATTGGTGACAAGCTGACCGAAATTAACGTGACCAGCCCGACTTGTATCCGCGAAATTGAAGCCGCATTTGATATCAATATCAGTGGCAAATTAATGGATGCCATCGAAGCTCGCCTGCAAAAATAACCGCACGGCAAACCGGGCGAAACTGCTCGCCCGGATCTGACATTCTTCAGCTTACTGCTCATAATGAAAGTAGGCTCATACGCAATGAAGGGCGCAATGTGGAAGACACAGTGAATTTAAAAAATCATTTCTTGGTCGCAATGCCCAGCATGGCCGATGAACGCTTCCAGCACAGTGTCGTTTACATGTGCGAACACAATGAAGACGGGGCCATGGGGCTGGTGATCAACCAGCCTATCAATATCTCCATTGCCAAGATGCTGGATCAAATCGAAGTGGAGCGCGAGCAGGATGTTACCCATCCGGTCAGCCTTGACCAGCCCGTGCTGTTCGGCGGTCCAGTTTCGGAAGATCGCGGTTTTGTCCTGCACAAAAACCTCAAGCTGTATGGCTCCAGTATCCAGCTCTCTGATGAGCTGACCGTAACGACATCCAAAGATATTCTCAGTATTTTGGGAACCACTGAGGAGCCTGAGCAATTCATTGTTGCACTTGGCTACGCAGGTTGGGATGCCGGTCAATTGGAGCAGGAATTGGCAGAAAATAGTTGGCTGACGATTGAAGCCGATCCGAAAGTGATTTTCGACACCCCCATCAACGAGCGCTGGGAAAAAGCCCTCAAACAAATGGGCATAGACGCCTTGAACCTGTCCGCGGACATTGGACACGCATAAGAGTTTTCCATGAGTAACATTCAGACTGTGCTGGGTTTTGACTACGGCACGAAAAGCATCGGCGTGGCCATCGGTCAGGCCATTACCGGCACTGCCCGTCCGCTAAAAGCCCTCAAAGCCAAAGATGGCATCCCTAGCTGGGAAGCCATAGAAGTCATTTTGAAAGAGTGGACACCGGACCTGGTCGTCGTCGGTTTACCCTTGGATTTACACGGCGGCGAATTGGAAACCATCACGCCCCGCGCCCGTAAATTTGCCAACCGCCTGAAAGGCCGTTTTGGTGTGAACGTGGAACTGCACGACGAGCGACTGACCACAGCAGAAGCCCGTTCTTCATTGTTTGAATACGGTGGCTATAAAGCCCTGGGCAAAGGGGAAATCGATAGCCAGTCAGCGGTCATCATTGTCGAGAGCTGGTTTGAAAACCAATACGGTGAATAAAAGAAAAGCGCCCTGAGGCGCTTTTCTTATCTCTGTGAACGACAACTTTCTACTGCCCCTCAATGCTGACATTCGCCAACGACAAACTGCTGGATGACTGTTCCGCCATCTTCATCATCAGTTTGAGATCGTTGCGCGAGTCCGCATGATGAAGCGCTTCGTCTTTCGACACTTTGCCCGCCTGGAAAAGCTCAAACAGGGACTGATCAAACGTACACATTCCCGCGTTCTTGCCTTTGCGGATCGTTTCTTTCAGCTCATGCAACTCACCACGGCGAATTAAATCCGACACATGAGAGGTATTGAGCAGAAGCTCATAAGCGCCATGACGACCGATGCCACTGACATCTGGCACCAGTTGCTGAGCCAGAATACCGCGAAGGTTGAGCGACAAATCAAACAAGAACTGTTCGCGACGCTCTTTCGGCACCAGATGCAACACCCTTTCCAGTGCCTGATTGGCATTGTTGGCGTGTAAGGTTGCGATACAAAGGTGACCGGTTTCAGCAAACTGCATGGCATATTCCATGGTTTCCTGCGTTCGGATTTCACCAATCATGATCATATCCGGCGCCTGGCGCAGCGAGTTTTTCAGCGCCACTTCGTAGCTGTCAGTATCAATGCCGATTTCACGCTGGGTCACGATGCATTTGTCATGCGGATGGATAAACTCAATCGGGTCTTCCACCGTCAGGATATGGCCGCTGCGGTGTCGGTTACGGAACCCCACCATCGCTGCCATCGAGGTTGATTTACCCGAACCTGTCGCACCGACAATCAGTACCAGACCACGTTTGGCTATCGACAAATCCTGAATCACATCCGGTAAACCCAGCGAGTAAATATCAGGGATTTGGGTTTCAATGCGGCGAAGTACCATACCCGGCAAGTCACGCTGCCAGAACGCACTAACACGAAAGCGTCCATTTTCAGTGACCAAAGCAAAATTCGCTTCACGGTCGGCATAAAACTTCTGCTCGGTTTCGGCATCCATGGCCTCAGTAACCAGCGCTTTGACACCTTCTAAGTCGAGCTTTCCAGCCACTGGTTTTAGGCTACCATCGACACGCAACATACAAGGCGCATCAACCGTGATGTAACAATCCGACGCTTTCTGCGCCAGCATCTTATCCAGAAGTTCTTGGAGCGTGTTCTGCATGGTTAGAAGCCCATCCCTGCGTTATCCAGTGCTTTGTTAGCTTCTGCCGTGTCCACCAGCCCTTGCATGGTGAGGTTACGAAGTGACTGTTCCATCGTCAGCATGCCAAGACCTGAGCCGGTTTGGATCATCGAATACATCTGGGCAATCTTGTCTTCACGGATAAGGTTTCGAATCGCCGGTGTCGCAATCATCACCTCATGGGCAGCAATACGGCCACCGGAAATCTGCTTCACCAGTTTTTGCGACACCACCGCACGCAGCGATTCAGACAGCATGGAACGCACCATCGGCTTATCCGCCCCCGGGAAGACATCGATAATACGGTCGATGGTTTTTGCTGCGCTGGAGGTGTGCAGCGTACCAAATACCAAGTGACCGGTTTCAGCTGCCGTCAGCGCAAGGCTAATGGTTTCCTTGTCACGAAGCTCACCGACCAGAATCACATCCGGATCTTCACGCAACGCCGAGCGGAGCGCATTGTTGAACGAATGGGTATCGCGGTGTACTTCACGCTGGTTGATCAGACAGTTTTTCTGTTCGTGGACAAATTCAATAGGGTCTTCGATGGTCAATACGTGACGATGCTGACTGCTGTTAATTTTGTCTATCATCGCCGCCAGCGTGGTCGACTTACCTGAGCCTGTCGGTCCGGTGACCAGTACCAGACCTTTCTGATATTCGGTAAATTGTTGGAACACTGCTGGTGCGTTAATCGCATCAAGTGTCGGAATTTTCGAAGGAATGCTGCGGAACACCGCGGCACAACCGCGGGATTGATGAAACGCATTGACACGGAAGCGGCCGACAGACGCCAGCTCAAAAGAAAAATCGACTTCGAGGTTTTGTTCAAACTCGCGCTGCTGGGCATCGTTCATGATATCGAAAATAAGACGGTGCACCGCATTGTGGTCTAGCGGAGGCAGGCTAAGCTTGCGGACATCACCATCTACGCGGACCATTGGGGGAACCCCCGCTGAAAGATGTAGATCTGAAGCGTTATGCTTTACACTAAAGTCCAGTAATTCAGTAATATCCATTAACTCGTTTCCTCGCAGAATCTAACATGTGTAGTATCAAACAAAACCTAGAACAGGTCACCAGCCAAATAGACAGTGCCGCACAAAAATGCGGGAGAGACGCCTCTGGCGTGCAATTACTCGCTGTCAGCAAAACCAAACCCATTGAAGCCATCGCAGACGCCGTGGAAGCAGGTCACACCCTGTTCGGTGAAAACTATGTGCAGGAGGGTGTCGAAAAAATCACCCATTTCAGCGCCATTCACCCCAATCTTGAATGGCACTTTATTGGCCCTATCCAGTCCAATAAAACACGGCCGATTGCCGAGCACTTCGATTGGGTTCATTCGATTGACCGCAGCAAGATTGCGCAACGCCTGAGCGATCAGCGTCCGGATGAATTAGCGCCACTTCAGGTACTGATTCAGGTGAACACCAGCGGGGAAACTTCTAAATCCGGCACCGGATTTGAAGAAGTGAAAGCGCTGGCTGATGAAATCGATGCATTGCCGAACCTGGCGCTTCGCGGCCTGATGTGCATTCCACAGCCGGAAGATGATCACCAGAAACAGCTTGAAGCCTTCGCGCCACTGTCCGCGCTGTTTGAAGAAATGAAAGAGGGTCGCCCCCAATTTGATACCCTGTCGATGGGTATGAGCGGCGACATGGATGCAGCGATTGCTTCCGGCAGCACCATGGTGCGTATCGGCACCGCGATTTTCGGTGCGCGTGATTATAGCAACCGCAAATAACCAATTAATCTAGGGTCTGTTGACCTTCTCAAAGGAGATATCATTGATGGAACAACGTACAGTCGCTTTTATCGGTGCCGGCAACATGGCTCGCTCAATCATCGCCGGCCTACTTGAGTCAGGTTATCCTGCTCAAAAACTCATTGCTGTCGATAGAAGCCCTGAAGTCAGTGCGAAACACAGAGAAGCTTACGGCATCATCGCCAACGAAGATGCTGTTGCCAGCGCAAAGCAAGCCGACGTAGTTGTTCTGGCTGTAAAGCCTCAAGATATGGAAACACTGCTCCAAAATATGGAAGGTGTAGATTGGTCGAGCAAACTCGTGATTTCAATTGCTGCTGGCATTTCCAGTGCTCGCCTCAGTGAAATGGCAGGTTCACAACTTAAACTGGTTCGCGTGATGCCGAACACACCTTCACTAGTTAGTGAGGGTATGAGCGGTCTTTATGCGCCAGACTTCGTTAGTGATGCAGACAAGTTGTTCGCAGGACAACTGATGAAAGCTGTAGGCGAAATTTGCTGGGTTTCAGAAGAGTCTGGAATTAACGCTGTTATCGCCGCAGCGGGCAGTGCGCCTGCGTATTTTTTCCTGTTTATGGAAGCAATGCAGGCTGAAGCTGAGCGACAAGGCTTTGACAAGGAAACAGCTCGCTTATTAGTGCAACAGTCTGCACTGGGCGCGGCTAAAATGGTGGTTGCCAACCCAGACATTGAACTGGCAACCTTAAGAGAACAAGTCACGTCCAAAGGCGGCACCACCGCTGAGGCACTGAACGTATTTAATAACAAACAACTCACGGAAACGGTCTCTGAAGCCATGCAGGCTGCAGTGCGCCGCGCCGAAGAGATGGAATCGCTATTTTAGGGCTAATTTATGAACTCGATGAATTTTCTCGTTTCAACACTGTTCGATCTTTACATCATGGTGGTGTTGCTTCGGGTCTGGTTGCAGTGGGCACGCGCTGACTTCTATAACCCATTCAGCCAATTTGTGGTGAAAGCCACCCAGCCAGTGGTTTCACCGCTGCGCCGTATCATTCCTTCAATCGGAAGCTTGGATTTAGCGACTGTACTGTTTGCGTACCTGCTGTGTGTGGCGAAGTTCTTCACCCTGCAATTGGTCGGCTCGGGCACCCTGGTGTTTGATTCCAGCTACTTCCTGATTGGCTTGGTGGCGTTGGTGAAAGCCGCAGGTGGTCTGTTGTTCTGGGTACTGATCCTTCGCGCAATTCTGAGCTGGGTGAGCCAAGGCCGCAGCCCAATTGAATATGTGATGGTGCAGCTTACTGAGCCACTGGTCGCGCCAATTCGCCGCGTGATCCCACCTCTGGGCGGTCTGGATCTCAGCATCCTGTTCCTGTTTATCGCGCTGCAGTTCCTGAACTTCTTTATCGGCGATCTGCTGAGCCCTTACTTCGGTAATCTGTGGTTCGTGCTGTAAATCATGACCGCACCACGCCCTGCCTGGCTGGATAACGATGACCTTATCTTGAGGCTCTATATCCAGCCCAAGGCCAGCAGGGACCAATGGATGGGGCAACACGGCGAGGAAATTAAACTCGCCATCACCGCCCCGCCTGTTGATGGCAAAGCCAACGCCCACCTCACTAAATTCCTGTCGAAACAGTTCAAAGTGGCCAAAGGCCAGATTGATATCGAAAAAGGTGAGCTTGGCAGACACAAGCAGGTTCGCATTCATAGCCCTTCGCTTTGTCCCGATGCCATCAGTGATCTGATCCCCGCACTTAAGCAGTAATTAAAAGGTACGTTCTTTCTTGAGCTACTCAGCAAATGGACGCACTGGTTTCACCCGACAAGGATATCCGTCATGAAACGTTTCTTTCTCCCACTGATCAGCGCACTGATGCTGCTCTCCCCGTTTGCAAACGCAGGTCAGTCTAAAGACATCGGCACGCTGGAAGTGCATTACTCGGCGTTTAACTCCACGTTTATCACCCCAAAAGTTGCCAAGGCCTATGATCTGAAACGCAGTGGTGTGAATGCCATCCTGAACATCGCCATTTTAGATAAAGCACAGGCAGGAAAACCGGCACTCACAGCCACACTGACTGGCGAAGCGCGTAATCTTCTAGGAACCAAAAAGCCACTGACCTTCCGCGAAGTGCGTGAAGGCGATGCGATTTACTATCTGGCAGAGCTTCGGTTTGCCAACGAAGAAAATTACGCCTTCACTATTGATATCAGCGCTGAAGGAAACCGCAGCGGAAAACTGACCTTTAACCAGACGTTTTACGCTGACTGACCCCTGTTTATTCAGGTATCATGGCGCCCCATTGCGGCGCCTTTTTTTGGTTTTCGATTCGCGGCCGCCCCCAAATTCAGGAGAGAACAATGAGCAAAGTGGTTCTGGCAACAGGTAACGCTGGCAAAGTCAAAGAGATGGCTGATCTGCTACAGGATTTCGGTCTGGAAGTGTTTGCACAAAGTGAGTTCGCGGTAAAAGACGCTGACGAAACCGGCACCACCTTCATTGAAAACGCCATCATCAAAGCGCGCCATGCAGCAAAAGAAACTGGCCTGCCAGCCATCGCAGATGACTCCGGTTTGGAAGTGGATTACCTCAACGGTGCACCGGGTGTTTACAGCGCGCGTTATGCCGGCGAAGGAAAAGGCGATCAGGCGAATCTGGAAAAGCTGCTGGAAAACATGGCGGACGCACCGGATGACAAACGCACCGCGCGTTTCCACTGTGTACTGGTTTATATGCGCCACGCCAACGACCCAACGCCACTGGTTTGCCACGGCAAATTCGAAGGCACCATCGCCCGCGAAGCGTCTGGCTCACACGGCTTTGGTTACGACCCAGTGTTCTACGTCGAAGAACATGGCTGCACGCTGGCAAACATTGAGCCTGCGGTGAAAAAGCAAATCTCACACCGCGGTCAGGCGCTGAAGAAGCTGTTTGCTGCCTTGAGCGAAGAGAAGAAGTAATTCCCGATGGCGGTTCACATTCCCCTGAGCCTTTATGTTCACATCCCCTGGTGTGTGCAAAAGTGCCCGTACTGCGATTTTAACTCCCACACGCTGAAAGGCGAGGTGCCGGAGCGCGACTACATCGATGCCTTACTTGATGATTTGAGGAAAGACCTCAACCGTTTCAAAGGGGTGAGTGGCCGCGAATTGCATTCCATCTTCATTGGTGGTGGTACACCGAGCCTGATGTCACCGGAAGAGATCACCCGCTTGCTGCAAGGCATCGACGCGCAGATCCCGTTTGATGATGGCATTGAAATCACCATGGAAGCCAACCCCGGCACCGTGGAAGCCGACAAGTTCGTGGCTTACCGCAAAGCTGGCGTGAACCGCATATCGATTGGCGTGCAGAGCTTTGATAACCAAAAGCTCGCCCGTCTTGGTCGTATTCACGGCGCGGATGAAGCCAAACGCGCTGCTAATCTTGCACACGAAGCTGGGCTTAACAGCTTTAACCTCGACCTGATGCATGGTCTTCCTGATCAAACACTCGAAGGCGCGCTGGATGACCTCAAACAGGCGATTGCGCTCAATCCGCCGCACCTTTCCTGGTATCAGCTCACTATCGAGCCGAACACCCAGTATTACTCCAAGCCGCCAACACTGCCGGATGATGACGATCTTTGGGACATCTTCGAACAAGGCCACAAACTGCTGTCTGATGCCGGTTATGTACAGTACGAAACCTCTGGCTACAGCAAGCCGGGATACCAGTGCCGTCATAACCTCAACTACTGGCGATTTGGTGACTATCTGGGTATCGGTTGCGGTGCTCACGGCAAAATTACCTTGGATGACAATACTGTACAGCGCACAGTAAAAGTGAAACATCCGCGCGGATATCTCGATCCTGAGAAAGACTACCTCAGCGAATTGCATATAGTGGAAGCAGATGAACTGCCGTTCGAGTTCTTCATGAACCGATTCCGACTGGTGGAGTCCTGCCCGAAAGCCGATTATCCGGCAAGAACCGGGTTGACGCTCGACACCGTCGAAACGCCGCTTCGACATGCGATTGAGGAAGGCTTGCTGGCTGAGACTGACACCCACTGGCAAGTGACAGAGAAAGGGCGATTGTTCCTGAACGATCTACTCGCAGGGTTCATCAACGAGTAGGCAGCCAATGCGACGCTGCCTTTTGTTCTCGATAGCAATGGACAGCGTTGTAGATGAAGAAGTATCTGATTGCCCTTGGCGCTCTGGCGAGTTTCCCGCAACTCGCTTTGGCGCAGAATGCCTTATATGCCGCTTTACCCGATTGGGTAGAGCCTATCTCCCAAATGCCAGAGATCGACAAAAGCGCCCACTATTACGATCAACAATTTCTGATTGTTGATCGGCAGCTTAACCTTGTCGCGACAAATCCCATCGAATACAAACGCTACACCAGCAAAGTGGTGTCAATTGAAGGTGTTGAATCCGGCTCCCAGATCTCGATCGATTTCGATCCGTCCTATCAAAAAGTCGCTATCCACCGCCTCGAACTGGTGCGCGATGGCAAAGTGCTGGATCGAAAAGAAACTGCGGAGATCGACCGATTCAAACGGGAGGTTGATCTCGATTCACTGCTCTACAACGGCGATGAAACCCTACATATCGTCCTCAATGACGTTCAGATGGGCGATGTGATTGATGTTAGCTACACCATAACCGGCTTCAATCCCGTGTTTGGCGAGCGTCGCGAATGGTACCTCAAAACCGGCTGGGCAAGTACAGTGGCGCTGGTTAATGCGCGTATTCTGGCCCCTTCAGACAGTGGCATTTCGGTCACCAATCTAGACGGTAAAGGACAGGGCGATTTTCGCCAGACCCGCGATGATGGCATCACCACCTTCACCTATCGTGAAACGAATGGCCTGTATGATTTCGACGAGCCAGAGCAGCCACGCTGGTATAACCCCTACCCGTATCTTCATGTTTCTAGCTATACCAGTTGGAAAGATGTGGTGAGTTGGGCGTTGCCACTTTACCAAGCCACGCCGGAAGACGAAGAAGTGCAGGCATTGGTGAAAGACATCCAACAAACCTATCCGGATGCGCCGGAGAAGCAGGCTGTGGCTGCGATTCATTTTGTGCAGAACAATATCCGCTATCTGGGTATTGAAAACGGCATTGGCTCACACAAGCCACGTCCACCGGAGCAAATCCTTTCCCAAGGCTACGGCGATTGCAAAGACAAAGCCCTACTGTTGGTTTCCATGCTGGAAGCCATGGGAATTGAGGCCTATCCAGCATTGGTAGACACCTTCTGGCGCGAACAGCTACCACACCAACCGGCTGCACCTTTTAGTTTCAACCATGTGATCGTGGCACTGAAAAAGGACGGCGAATGGATTTGGGTGGATGCCACCCGTACACATCAGGGAAACCGCCTCGATACCCTTGCCCAGTCAAGACTCGGCTATGGTCTGATCCTCAAACCTGACAGCAAGGAGCTCACCCAGATGGCAACACAGGAAGTTCCTGTGACCCAAGACATCGAGCAGCGTTATGTGGTCAATCATGCCAACGCGCAGAGCTATCTGGCGGTAAAAACCACCTATCGCGGGCTGGAAGCAGAACGCTGGCGCCGGTATTTGGAATCAAAACCTTTGCGTGAACTGGGCGAGGAATACGCCAACTACTATGCAGGCTTCTTCAGTGGTCTCGATTTCTTGCGTCCGTTGTCTATCAACGACGATAAAGATCTGAACGAGCTGACACTCAATGAAGCGTACGTGATTGAAGATCTCTGGTCGAAGACCGATGACACCTATTCGTTTGTGATTTCCGGTGACATTGTCGATGACTACCTGACCAAGCCGGATCTCATCCGTCGCAAAACCCCATTCCGCTTTGGCACCGATGGGGCAGTTCGCCAAAAAATCAAATTGAGCCTTCCTGAAAACTGGGACATTGAGCAATCGGAAAACACGGTGAGCAATCCGTTTTTCGAATTCAAAAGCTCACTGAAAACCGTGGCCGAACCCGGTGAAGTGCTGCTCAATAAAACCTATGTAGAGGCAGATTATTATTACCGGGCGAAAACCCGCTATGTAGAAGCCAAAGAGCTGCGCCAGTACATGCGACATGTGGATGACGCCTGGCAAAACGTGGATTACGAGTTTACCTACAGACCGTAAAAAGACAGACAGCAGAAACAAAAACAGCGCGGAAATCCGCGCTGTTTTTCTATCATGTTTTCACTAGCGAACAGTGACAGTTTTCCAGCCCTTCAAAGCTGGGATAAGTTCAGATATTTCAGACTCCCGATCCTGCCAAACACCAAGACGAGAACACAGCTCCTGTCTGACACCCACGGTACGATTGCGCTGCACGCGGACTTCATTAGCGAGCTTATCCTGAAGCGTTGCCATCTTCTTGGAGATAAATTCCATGCGATTGTTCTGACCAGCGCTCAATGCCGCAATGTCCATCAAACCACGGCTCGAAACGGTGGCGATTAACTGCGGCAGGCTTGATTCCAGTTCGCGTACTGTGTGGGTCAGCGCTCTGTGGTTAAGCTGTGGCGAATGATCTTCAGCGTAAAACGAGGCACTGACACTGCGTTGCAGATGCTGATGGAACTGACCAAACTCACCACGAAGGCTGCTTTGTTCACCCAATTCGGCAGCCAACACGCCATCAAGCGCACGCCAGGAGGTTTGCAGCTCATCAGACAGCGATTTACTGATAAACGGTAAATCTGCACGCACTCTCTCGCTGTAAGCGGTGAGAGAAGCCTTCTGCGCGTCATTCAGACTAACGCGGTGTACATCAACATAGAGGTTGCCGTTGGGTTCGATACGGAACGTATTATTGTTCTGCTCGATAAAGATACTGTTGGACTTGATTTCGATATCGCCATGGAGCTCAGGGCGACAAGCGTCCGCCGCCGCAAGAAATGGCAACATCGCCAACAACGCACAGGATACTTTCAGCATATTTGTCAGACTCACAATTCCCATAAACCTTCTCCGCATCTCAGGCTTAGACGGTGTCACCCGGTTTTGAAGTCACACCTGTCCAGGCACTAGAGTCTGACTGCAGACCCTAGAAGATTGAACGGCCGATGCGCTCTGCCAGCAGTTCTAGTGCTGCTGTGCCCGCGAGAGAGTTGCCTGATGGATCCAGCTCCGGTGACCAGACGGCGATAGACATTTCGCCCGGCACGATTGCAATGATCCCACCACCGACGCCGGACTTACCCGGCATGCCAACTCGGTAAGCAAACTCCCCTGCGCCATCGTACAAACCGCAGGTGGCGAGAAGCGCATTCACCTGCTTACTCTGAGTCTGGCTGACAATTGTTTTTTCTGCGCCTAAAGGAAGTCCCTTATTTGCCAGATAGTTAAAGGTCTTTGCCAGATCTACACAGCTCATACGAAGCGCGCAATAATGGAAGTAGTTAGCCAGTACGGGCATCACATCGTTGTCGAAATTGCCGAAAGCCCGCATCAGATAAGCGATTGAGGCATTGCGATCGCTGTGATCCATTTCGGAAGATGCCACCACTTTGTCGTAGCAAATATGCTCGTTACCGGACAAGCGACGAACGAATTCCAGCATACGTTGGCGGGGGGCAGAAAGACGGCTGTGGAGCATGTCGCAAACCACCAGCGCGCCGGCATTGATGAATGGATTTCGGGGGATCCCCTGCTCCATTTCCAACTGGATCATCGAGTTGAATGCCTGACCGGAAGGCTCTTTACCCACACGACGCCAGATCTCCTCTGGCTGGTAATTTTGCAGGGCTAGCGTGAGACTGAGCACCTTGGAAATAGACTGAATAGAAAAGGCTTCTTCGGCATCACCCGCTTTGATGATTTCGCCGTCGTTGTAGCACACCGCGATACCCAATTTAGAGGCAGGCACTTTTTTCAGAGCCGGAATATAGTCGGCGACTTTGCCCTGTCCGATCAGCGGACGAACTTCTTCCAGGATACCGCTCAAAAGCTCTGGGGTGGGTTTCATTGCTATCTCCAGTGGTCAAAAAAGCCAACACGAGGTTGGCTTTAGGCTTTGCGACACTTTACACAGTCGTGTCGCAAGAATGGTATGAGTTTTTTATTAATCGACGCGGGCGTACTTCATATCCCAAACGCCGTGCCCAAGACGGTGGCCACGCGCTTCGAATTTAGTCAATGGACGCTCTTCAGGGCGTGGAATGTAGGGACCATCTACTGCTGTGTTTTTGTAGCCTGGTGCCACATCCATCACTTCAACCATATGTTCAGCATAGTTTTCCCAATCCGTCGCCATGTGGAAAATGCCACCGATTTTCAGCTTGTCACGCAGCATTTGAACAAATGCTGGCTGAACGATACGACGCTTGTGGTGACGTGCTTTGTGCCATGGGTCTGGGAAGAAAAGCTGAACGGTTTCAAGGCTAGCGACTGGCAGCATGTGCTCGAACACTTCAACCGCGTCGTGACACATTACGCGCAGGTTAGTAATTCCTGCATCGCGCGCTGCCATCAAACATGCACCAACACCTGGGCTGTGCACTTCGATACCGATGAAGTTTTTCTCCGGTGCATTCTTTGCCATTTCAACCAAAGATGCGCCCATGCCGAAACCGATTTCCAGCACGACGGGGTTGTCGTTGCCGAACACTTCTGTCCAATTGAGTTGCTTCTCTTCGAAGTCGATACCCATGGTCGGCCAGCAATCGTTCATTGCTTGCTCCTGACCTTTGGTCAAACGCCCTTCGCGACGTACAAAGCTTCTGATCTTACGAATAACTTTGCCGTCTTCGTTCAATTCGGTTTTGATGACTTCTGCCATGGTGTTATGCCTGCAACTCAATAATGAAGAAAAGTTAAGCGGATCGCGCATTATCCAAAGATTGCGCCTCGGTGCAAGCTCTGTACGCCTGACGTACAAATCTTTCCAGAAAACGTGGTCTTTTTTGTTTATGCCGCGTAGTAGACTATCCGCCAATCCAATAAAGATAACAAAGAGCAAGTAAAGTGAGTCAGTCTTTTTCCGATGCCATTTTGACGTGGTATGACAAATACGGCCGTAAAACCCTGCCGTGGCAGCAAGAAAAAACACCTTACAAAGTGTGGCTGTCAGAAATCATGTTGCAGCAAACACAGGTTGCGACGGTTATTCCTTATTTTGAGCGCTTTATGGCGCGCTTCCCCACTGTGGTGGCCTTGGCCAATGCAGACCTTGATGAAGTGCTCCATCTTTGGACAGGCCTTGGCTACTACGCCCGCGCCCGTAACCTGCATAAAGCCGCAAAGAAAATCGCGACAGAGTTTGGTGGTGAATTCCCAACAAACATTGAAGATGTGATGGCACTACCCGGTGTCGGCCGCTCCACCGCCGGTGCTGTGCTTTCACTGTCACTCGGTCAACATCATCCGATTTTAGATGGCAACGTAAAGCGTACCCTTTCCCGCCACTTCGCCGTTGAAGGCTGGCCAGGCAAAAAGCCCGTCGAGAACCTGCTTTGGGAACATGCGGAAGCAAACACCCCTGCCGAAGGTGTACAGCGCTACAATCAGGCAATGATGGACATGGGTGCGATGATTTGTACCCGAAGCAAACCCAAGTGCGATATCTGCCCCGTCAACTACAGCTGTGAAGCCAATGCTCAAGGACGTCAGGCAGATTTTCCCGGCAAGAAACCCAAGAAAACCATCCCAGAGAAAGAAACCTGTTTTGTTTTGTTCCAGTATCAAGACCAAATCTGGCTGGAGCAGCGACCACCAGCGGGACTTTGGGGCGGATTGTGGTGCCTGCCAGAAACCTCAGAGCAAACCGCTGAGGGTTTTATCTCCCATAAACTGGCGGCAAGCAGCCATGAGAAACCTGAACATCTGACGGCGTTTCGTCACACCTTCAGCCATTTTCACTTAGATATCGTGCCTGTTCGCGTCAAGTTACACAGTAAACCCGATAACATTGGGGAAAACGGGATCATGGAAGGCAACGGCGGGCTTTGGTATAACTTAACCCAACCAGCGAAAGTCGGGCTGGCAGCACCGGTACAAAAGCTGCTGGAAAGCCTGACCAGAGAGCTAGAAGTCTAAAATAACTAGGAGCTTAATGATGAGCCGCACTGTATTTTGTCAGCGCCTGAAAAAAGACGCAGACGGTCTGGATTTTCAACTTTATCCGGGTGAACTGGGTAAGCGCATCTTCGACAACATTTCCAAAGAAGCGTGGGCATTGTGGCAGAGCAAGCAAACCATGCTGATCAATGAGAAAAAGCTCAACATGATGGATCCAGAGCACCGCAAACTGCTCGAAGAAGAAATGGTGAAGTTCCTGTTCGAAGGTCATGACACTGTGATCGAAGGCTACACTCCTCCTTCAGAGTAAGGCTTTCTGCACACAATCTGTCTTATAGTTTTGTATTTAAAAGCATCTTGATTACGCTAATCGGGATGCTTTTTTGTTTTTACACGGGAACTGATCTTGCGCCGCTTATTCACTTTTCTTTTTATGGCAATGCTCGTCTCTGGCTGCAGCCGGGAAATGGTCGAATCGACACTTGGGGTGAGTTATGAAACCACCAACCGTTTTGCTAAAAACCTCGCTCCCCTGCCGGGTCAGTTTGAAAAAGACTTTGCCGCACTCGATAAACTGATCAACAGTTTCAGCGGAGACATTGAGGTACGCTGGGGTAAAGATGAAGTCTACATTTCCGGTAAGCGTGATTACGTAAAATACACCGACAACTACATGAGCCGTGCCCGCGTCGATTTCGCCAACGGCCTTGTTACCATCGAAACCGTCGCCACCACTGAGCCAAAACAGCACCTCAAACAGGCAATCGTCACCACCCTTTTGACGCCAAACGATCCTGCATCGGTTGATCTTTATTCTGCCGCAGATGTTCCCTTGTCCGGCGCCCCTTTCCTGCAAGGACAAATTCTGGATCAGGATGGCAAAGAGATCGCATGGGAATGGCGCGCCAATCGCTACGCCGATTATCTGGTCACCAATAAAATCAAAACCAAATCGCTGCGATTCCAGAAGGTTTTCTACGTCGAAATCCCAATGGTGAAAGATCACTCCAGTAAGCGTCGCTACCAATATGCCGATCTTATCCGTGATGCTTCACGCCGCTATGGCATCTCCGAAGAGCTGATATATGCCATCATCAAAACCGAAAGCAGCTTCAATCCCTATGCCGTCAGCTGGGCCAATGCCTATGGTTTGATGCAGGTCGTCCCCAAAACCGCAGGGCGTGATGTTTTCAAGCTGGTGAAAAAGCGCCCGGGTGAGCCTTCGCCAGAATACCTCTTCGACCCGGCAAAGAATATTGATGCGGGTACCGCGTATTTCTACATTTTGAAAACGCGATACCTGAAAGATGTTCGCGATCCGCTGTCAAAACACTACAGCATGATCTCTGCCTATAACGGTGGAACCGGTAATGTGTTGAAAACCTTCCACCGTTCTGACCGAAAACGGGCAATGAACGATTTAAACCGCTTAAATCCTAATCAAGTATATTGGGCATTAACCAATAAACACCCGTCGTCAGAGTCGAGACGTTATCTTCAAAAGGTCACTAAGTTCCAAAAAGAATTTCGTTCTATGCAATAAAAACGCGGGAAACACTGGAAAAGCTGAGGCTTTTTAAACCAAACAGGTGAAAAAGCCATCAAACGGTCTTATTTGACGTTTTTTTTAAAAAAAGGTGTTGACGGTAAGCCTCAAAATCCGTTTAATGCACCTCGTTGCCTCGATAGCTCAGTCGGTAGAGCAGGGGATTGAAAATCCCCGTGTCGGTGGTTCGATTCCGCCTCGAGGCACCATATTCAGTGAAATGGTGCAGATACAACAGCAACGTTTCCACGGTTTGTGTGCCGGCTTAGCTCAGTTGGTAGAGCAACTGACTTGTAATCAGTAGGTCACCAGTTCGACTCCGGTAGCCGGCACCACTTTTTTGATGTAGAGTCTTGCGCTTACATCATTGCCTCGATAGCTCAGTCGGTAGAGCAGGGGATTGAAAATCCCCGTGTCGGTGGTTCGATTCCGCCTCGAGGCACCATTATTAAAAATGGTGTTTGATAAGATAACTTATCGACAACATACAATTCCCCCTTAGTTCAGTCGGTAGAACGGCGGACTGTTAATCCGTATGTCGCTGGTTCAAGTCCAGCAGGGGGAGCCACTTAAGAAGCCTAGTCGAAAGACTGGGCTTTTTTTCGTCTGTATGTTGGCGCGTTGCGCCAATATGTCGCTGACGGAAGGCCGCCCCACCTGCGCGGCCCGGTTCAGTCCAGCAGGGGGAGCCACTTAAAAAGCCTAAACTAGGCGTCCCCGACGAAAGACTGGGCTTTTTTCGTCTGTACGTTGGCGAATTGCACCAAAATGTCGCTGACGGAAGGCCGCCCCACCTGCGCGGCCCAGTTCAAGTCCAGCAGGGGGAGCCACTTAAGAAGCCTAAACTAGGCGTCCCCGACGAAAGACTGGCTTTTTTAGTCTAGCTATTGGTGTTTTGTTTGCCCTCGTCAGACTGACCCAATAAAAAAGCCTGCTTGTGATAGCAGGCTTTATCGTCTCAGTTTTACCCTTCTGACGTTTAAGCGTTGTATTCCATGCCCGCTGATAAACGGAATGTGCCACGCGCGGTGCGTCCTTCATCAAGATAGGAAAAGTCTTCGCACAGCTCTGTGACCAAGGCTATTCCCCGGCCACAGCGGGCAACTGAGTCTTCGAGCGTGCTGTCACTTTCTTCGTAATAGAAGCCTTCCCCGTTGTGCGATACGTAAAAAGTAAGTTCACGCTTAACCGGATTAAACGAAATCCCCACTTCCATAAAAGCGAAGCTGTCTAACGCATCAAGACGGGACTGACGCTCGATGTAGTAATCCAGAAAACCTTCATCATCGACTTTTAGATCAGAGGCCAGTTTCAGCAGGCCATGTTCCAACGCATTATTGGCAAGCTCCGACATGATGGTACACATCAAATCCAGATCGATATTGCTTCCCAGCGTGCCTTTGAGCATGCGGCGGATTTCTCCCACCAGATTGACCTTTCTAAGCTCATTGGCACCAAAGTAAACCGTTAGCTGAGCGGGAGAGCGTCTGTCGTAAAAGTCCGGGTCGCCTGGCTGCAATTCAACGCGACTGAAAATAGGGGCTGTCATTTCAAGCATCGACATATCATCCCCGACACCACCACCTTTGGTGAAATTGCCCACATGGTCGCGCGTGACGTCGATGATGCTTGGCATGTTGTCTGAAAAGATCGCTTCCAGGCCTTCTTCGCCCAGCTCTCTACCGTCAGCATCGCGCGCTTCTATGACACCATCAGTGAAGAAAAACAGCTTATCCCCTTCATCCAAACGCAGCGCGACGAGATTGGCTTCAAACTCATCAGAGTCCATCGCCCCCAGCGCCATATGCGCAGATGGCAGCCTCGCCTTGATGTCACCATGTTTATCGAGCAGGTAGCCGTCTGGCATTCCCCCACCCCACCAATTCACCTCGAGCCCATTGGCAGACACTTCGAGCAAATTAGCGGCGACCAACATGCCGGGAGGAAGAAACTTTTTCAGCGTTTCATTCATTTCTTTCACGATGTCGCCCAGAGCGAAACCGTGTTTAGTCATGGCAAAAAACGCCTTGGTGGCAGGAATGGTCGAAATAGCGGCAGGTAGGCCATGGCCGGTCGCATCCGCGAGCATGGCATAAATGCCACCCTGAGGTCTTGGCGTGACCAGCACAACATCACCGTTGAAGTTGGTGAACGAGCTGGTATAAAACTCAACCCCTTCCGCTTCCTGATAACAGGCCTGCATCAGGTTACTGAAGATGGTTTCCGCCATGGTGTGCTCATACAGGGTATGCGCCTGAAAATGCTTGAGCTTATCACGCTGTTCAGAAACCTCGTTATACAAACGAATGTTACGGCAGTGGGCGCGAACTTTGGCCACAATGGTAGTGCGGCTGACCGGCTTGGTCAGGAAGTCATCCCCCAGCGTCATACAACGGTTGAAGGCATCGTTATCCGTAATCCCGGTCAAAAACACAATCGGCAAGTACTGGGATTTGTAACGCATGCGGATTTGCTTGGCCGCTTCAAACCCATCCATCACTGGCATCAGAACATCCATAATGACCAGATTGGGCAGCTCGTCGAGCGACTCCAGCATATCCAATGCCATCTGACCGTTATCCGCGATCAGCAACTCTTCAAATTCATCCTTGAGTACGTGCTCAAGGAAGCATTGCAGCGAGACTTCGTCTTCAACAATTAACGCTTTCACCCGCCACCTCCGAAAATCGAATTACTCGATGATAAATTTCTTTTCGAAACGGGCGATCACCAACACACGTTTTATCTGTGGCATGGTGTTGATCAGGCGGATATCGCCTTCCTTTTTATTGAGGAAGCTTTGCATATTCAGCAGCATGCCAAGTCCCGCACTGTCAATGTATTCGGTACCGCGAAAATCGACCACGATATCCTTGCCCTGACAATCGGTGTAGGCATCCCGAAACTCCTGTACAACGCTGAAGTCAAATTGCCCGTTAACATGGATTACGACTGACTTGCCGTCATTTTTTTCTTCACGACTGATGGCCATAGTGTCTCCTAAAACAATTCGATGTCGCCTTCATCTGCAGACATTTGTTTTGCCGGTGCTCGCTCCGCTGAGCCAGCCATTTCTTCGATATCGTCGACTGCTTGGTGCAGCGCGACCCAATCCACATTGCCAGACTCCAGGCTCGCCATGATGAGGGCGTTCAGGTCTTCCAGAATGTGGAGGTTGTTCAATACGTGTTGACCCTGCTGTGACACGATGTCCGCGAACTGCAGGCCCTGAATACTCTTCGATACTTCAGCACGCACCGCATCACCCTGTTCAGTCATCTTGCCAATCTCCAGCGTGACCTGGTGATTGACTTCCTGGACCCCTTTTAAGAGGGATTCAATGCGTGTTTTAGATTCAATTGATGTCGTCATATCAAGGGTGGCAATCTCACCCACAATTGCGCTGGTCTGTTTCACCGTGTCTTGCGCAAGGTTGATGTCGCGGTGGATTTGGCTGTTGAGTGACGTCGCACGGTTTGCCAAATCGCGAACCTCTGCCGCCACCACACCAAAACCTCTGCCTAACTCACCTGCACGGGCTGCCTCAATCGCCGCATTCAACGCCAGCAGGTTGGTTTGGTCAGACATCGCCTGCACCTGATCAAGTAGACCGAACACCGCCTGCAGTTTTTCCGACATGTCATGAATGCAGTGAATCGCCGTAATGGACTTCTCTGATACCTGCACCAAAAGATCAATGTACTGGTCGATAGCCTGCTCGGTTTCAGGCAACACTTTGGCTAGGTTGAATTCACTTTCCTGATTGTTCAGAAGATCTGTCACCATGTGTTTTGCCAGAGTGGATTGCTCTCCTACCGCTCGCTCCATACCAAAGAAGCTGGAGTTCAGATTGTGCACAGAGTCGTTGATCACTTCCTGCTGCCTGTCGAGTTGCTCCCGAATCGGGATCAATTCAATATTCAGGATGCTGTGAATCTTGCGCAGAATAGCCGTTGATTCATAGGAGACACTATTGTCATCCTGCGGTATCTCAACGGCAGGCTCTGCCTCAACGCGCTCCACCTTCCCACCTTGTTTGACCAACAACAACACAGCCAAAGACACAATGACCGCTGCAGATATCGTTAACGGTGTCTGTGCAATGACCAACGGATAACAACCCGCTGCAATGCCCAATAATGCGATGAACCATCTAACGCTTTTTCTACCCATATACTTTGCCTACCAGGTACGTCGCGACTTTTTCTAACGGCAGCACTTGTTGTGCTGCTTCTATTTCTACTGCTGCCTTTGGCATGCCCCAAACCACTGAGCTTTTTTCATCCTGCGCAACAGTCACCGCACCGGCATGTCGCATTTCCAACATGCCCTGAGCGCCATCTTTGCCCATGCCTGTAAGCAGAATCGACAGCGCGCGGCTACCTGCTGCTTCCGCCACAGAGGAAAACATCACATCAACAGACGGCTTATGGCGCTGCACTGGCTCACCATCATTTCTCACGCAGTAGTAGCGACCAGAGCGTTTAACGACCTGCATGTGAAAATCACCGGGTGCGACATACACCCGCCCGTTTACAAGCGGCGCTTTATCAGAGGAAAGTTCTTCAACATGGAGCTTGGAGGCACGGTTAAGCCGCTCGGCAAAAGATTTACTGAACACCGCTTTGATGTGCTGGGTGATAACAATCGGCGGCATCATTTCGGGCAAAGCTTCCAGAACATGCCGGATAGCTTCTGTCCCGCCTGTTGAAGCACCAATAGCAATAATGTCGAAGTCTGAATCGAGTTGACGGCCAGAAACACTGATCTGTCCTTGGTTGCGGTGTGTGGCGCCAGCAATGTTAGCCGTTGCCGCCATTTTCACTTTCTCAATGACCAGTTGACGGTAGTTACCCATCTCTGCGGCCACGTTTTCTGTCGGTTTGGGAAAATAATCCACTGCTCCCAAATCAAGCGCTGCCAGCGTGGCATCTGCTCCATGTTGGGTAAGTGTGGATATCATCACTACCGGCATAGGATGAAGACGCATCAGGTTACGCAAAAATTGCACGCCATCCATCTTGGGCATTTCAATGTCCAAGGTGATCACATCTGGTTTGAGTTTTTTGATTTTTTCCCGCGCTTCATAAGGGTCAACCGCGGAACCCACCACCTCAAGTTGAGGATCTGAATCGATAATTTCACTGAGCAATGCTCTAAATACGGCAGAGTCATCGACAATCAGTACTCTATGTACTTTTTTTCCCATTAGAAAAGCTCCGCACTGTCGTCATCATCTCGTTTCGCCTCATTGACCAGGCGACGTTTATAGCTGATCTCTTCTGCTTCTACCTCTGCACGATATCCACGCAATTTTTTGACCCAGGCTTTTCCAGTGATCGGATCGAAAACCACCTTTCGTGGAAACTCGCTGCCCAAATCCTCTCCTGCCAGATTCAGGCCTTCGTTTTTCACATAATTTCGGATGAACTCAATGTTCTTCTCACCCACATTGGCTTGCTTGCCCGTCCCCATTACCATGCCACCGCCAAAGAGCTTTACCCGTAGTCGGCTTTTAACAGCACCCTGCTGGATCAAGGTGTTTATCAAAAGCTCCATGGCATAGTTGCCATATCGCGCAGCATTGGAGCGCCATTGAGTCGGATCCCATCCCTCAATATTGTCGGCATCCCCAAACGGCAACATAAAGTGATTCATTCCCCCAAGTTCGATGAAGGGATCCCACACACACGCAGAGATGCAGGATCCCAGCCCGGTCGAGATCAATTCACGCTCGGTCGTGACATACACTTCACCGGGCTGAATCTTTACCATCATCATTTGCTTACCGGGGTGATAAAAACGCCTCGCCCCTGCCCCAATCGGACAACCGGTAAGCTCCAAAATCTTGTGCATAGGGAGCGCTACTCGATATTAATGCTGCTAGGGTCTATTGACCTTTGGTGATCTTGAAGTCAGGGTTTGCGAAACATGGTTTGACCCAGGTTTTCAAACCGGCTTCCCATCTGTCCGATGCTTTCTGAGTGACCGATAAATAAAATGCCGCCGCTGGCGAGCTTTTCCCAATAACGCTCTATCAGCTTCTGCTGAACATCTTTCTCAAAATAAATCATGACATTACGGCAAAATATGGCATCAAGCGGGCCTTTATGGGGCCAGTTCCCCATCAGATTCAATTGCTTGAACGTAATGGCCTGTTGCAACAAGGGCTTTACTTTCAAAAGCTCCTGTTTCTTGCCTTTACCGCGAATGAATCCATGCTTAAGCATTAGGTCGGGGATGGCTTTCATCGCCTCAATGCCGTACGTCCCGTTTCTCGCCACTTCGAGCACTTGCGTGTCGAGGTCCGTTGCCAGAATCTTGCAATCATAATTGGGCGTTAACACACCACATGCCGCTAATGTTGACGCGATGGTGTAAGGCTCTTCACCAGTTGAGCAGCCTGCCGACCAAATCCGGATACGGCGCTTTTTCTGCTGCTGCCACTCTGGCACCATGGTGTTCACTATGTAATCAAAGTGATGCTTCTCGCGAAAGAACTGGGTTTTATTGGTCGTGAGGGCGTTGATAAACGCCACCCGCTCATCAAGGTCATTTTCCACCCGGTAGAAATAATCCTTGAAGTTGTCCAACCCGGTTCGACGGAGTCTGCGCGCCAACCTACCGTAGACCATCGAAGTTTTACGCTCAGAGAGAGAAATTCCCGTCTCCCTGAGCATAAAGTCCTGAATGAACTTGAAGTCCTTATCAGTAAACTCAAACTCGCGCTGCTCTTCGATTTGGCTCAGCGCCTGAATGGCGTTCACTGTTAGAATTCCTCCCAGTCATCTTCATCTGACATTGACGATGCAGCAGGCGTTGGCGCATTCACCGCCTTTTTCACCGGTGCAGGCGCAGGTGCTCTCGGCGCCGCAGGTGCACTACCCGTGAAGCTTTTGATCGGTTCTTTGCTGACGCCGAAGCCCGTTTTGCTGCTGTCGACCTGGAAGAAACCAATAAGATTGAGAAGCTCACTGCCCTCGTCACGGAGCGACTGGCTCGCCGCAGAGGCTTCTTCCACCAATGCTGCATTTTGCTGGGTCATCTCATCCATCTTGACCACGGCTTTCGATATTTCATCGATACCCGTCGCTTGCTCCTGACTTGCGGAATTGATCTTGCCAATCAAGGTGCTGACTTCACCGACAGCGTCCACGATCTCGTTGAGCATTTCGCCGGACTCATCCACCAGCCTTGAGCCCTCGGATACTTTCTCGACGCTGTCTTTAATGAGGTCTTTGATTTCTTTCGCTGCCCCCGCGCTTCGTTGTGCGAGGTTACGAACTTCACCTGCAACTACCGCAAAGCCCCGCCCCTGTTCACCGGCTCGGGCCGCTTCTACCGCTGCGTTCAATGCCAGCAGGTTGGTCTGGAAGGCAATTTCATCAATCACGCTGATGATGTCGGAGATGCGTTTGCTTGCCTTGTTAATCTCACCCATCGCCTGCACGGTCTGTTTCACCACTTCACCGCCTTTCTGAGCTTTGGTGCTGGCATCTTGCGACAGGCGGTTAGCAGAATTGGCGCTTTCTGCATTTTGCTTCACGGTTGAGGTCATCTCTTCCATGCTGGCTGCCGTCTGCTCAAGGCTTGCAGCCTGCTCTTCAGTACGCTCGCTCAGGTCTGAGTTACCTTCTGCAATTTCACCGGAAGCCGACGCCACACGCGCTGAAGAAGCCGTGATTTTTTCCACCATGTCGCGAAGGTTAGTGATGGAGGTATTCACTGCATCACTCAGTTGGGCAAAGTCGCCTTTATAGTCTTCCGGCATGTTCACTTTGAGGTTACCGGTCGACACTTGGGACATGACGTCCTTGCAGTTATTCAGCGGCGAAGCCATAGAGTCGAGCAGGCCGTTTATGCCCTCACTGAGGTTCGCCATAAAGCCGCTGTATTTTGAAGTATCGATGCGGGAGTCAAGGCGCCCTTCAGAAGCAGCTTCAATCAGCCCCTGAACATCGCGCTGACCTGCCATTTGCTCAGTGATGTCTTCCCATTGCAGAGCAGGACCAATGTAGTTTCCTGCAGCGTCATACATCGCAATACAGGTCAGGGTGAACTCAAGCTCACCGACCTTGATGTCTGCGGTGTACGGCAAGCGATCTGGGTTACCGATAATGCCCCGTTGGTGCGCCGGGTTCTTATGGAAGATATCGATATTTTTACCCACCAAGTTGTCGGCCTGAAAACCCGGGAAAATACCGCGCAAGTCGCTTTCGCGACTGCGTAGCAGGTTCTTCAATGCAGGGTTGTAGTAGGTAATATTGCCGTCTTTGTCCGCCATCATGATGTTAGTGGTCATGCCTTCAACAGCAGAGACTAAACGGCCAACTTCCACTTCACGTTCACGCTCAGCGGTCACATCGCGCCACTCAAGGCTGTTACCGATGTAATTGCCACTGGCATCCACAATAGCTGCCACGTTCAGTTCGATGACGATGCCAGCAACCTGAATATCGGTTTTATAGGGCAGGTTATTGGGGTCAGAAAGCAGCTGGCGCTGGTGAGCCGGATTTTTGTGGAATTCGTCAATGCAGCGTCCCATTAACCAATCTCTGGTCGCCATAAAGCCAGGCCAGACTTGTTTGAATGACGCTTGATGAGTTTCGAACAACCTGACAGTTTCTTCGTTGATGTAAGTAATGGCGAAGTCTCGGTCAATAAGCACCATCGCCGTCAGTGATTGATCAATCGCCGCTTGCAATTGGGCGCGCTCATTGTCCGCTTTCAGATCCTCGGTAATATCATCCCACTCAAGCGTATTACCAATGTAATCGCCTTTGTCGTCAGTGACCGCTCCCACCACAAGGCGAAGTGTCACATCTTCTACCTGAATGTTGGTTTCATAGGGCAAGTTCGCCGGGTTCGAAAGCATCTGGCGTTGGTGAGCCGGATTGGAATGGAACATGTCGATGCAGGTTCCCTCAATCCAGTCTTTGTCCGCACGAAAGCTTGGCCATTTCGATCGGAAAAGAGCTTCATGCATTTTCAACAACTCCACCGATTTGTTGTTGACATAGAAGACCTTAAAATCACGATCAACCATCATCAGTGCGGTCTGCGCTGTATCCAGTGCGGACACGATGTGTGCCTTTAAACCCTGATCTTTTTGTGTGTTTTCAGCTGCAGCTGTTTGCTCTTTCTTCCACCACGACATAATTGTTATTCCTCGCTAACCAGATCTGGCTGCGTTACTTCATGCAACTCGTCAAAATCGAACAGTTTTTCTAAACGGATTAACACCACATGCTTACCATCAACTGAGGCGATACCTTCGATGTACCGCTCATCGATTTTCACAAAGCCGGGTGCAGACTTTATTTGGCTCGCTGAAAGCTGATAAACCTCAGCAACCGCATCCACAATGACACCAAGGGACTGGCCTTTGGCATTTCGCACAATCACCACAACGGTGGTTTTGCTGAGCACGGACGGCTCCATGCTGAAACGCTGCCTGAGATCCACAATGGGGATGTATTCCCCACGCAGTTCAAGCACGCCCAACAGATAGCTTTCGCTATTCGGGAGCTTTCGGACTTCTGACCATCCGCGCACTTCTTTCACATCAAGGATGTTCAATCCATATTCTTCTTCATCAATGAGGAAGCTGAGGTATTCCATAACGTCTTCTGACATAACCCCTCCTTAATGCACCAGGTTGTCGATATCGAGCAGCGCATCCACATCCAGGAGGCTCATCACCTGCGCATCCACATTCAGTAAGCCGCTGACAAACGGCATCACAACAGAGTCACCGATAGGTGGGATCAGGTTATTGTTTCCCATGTCGATCACGTCCGACACGGCATCAACAACAATCCCCATCATGCGATGGCCTGCGTTTTCACCCGCTTTGAGGATCAGCACCACGGTCGTGGGCAGATACTCCACTTTGCCGATATTGAAGCGCACACGGAGATCCATAATCGGCACGATCATTCCGCGAAGGTTGATCACGCCGAGAATAAATTCGGGAGCGCGTGGAATGAGTGTGGGTGATTCCCAAACGCGAATCTCTTCGACAGTTTGGATGTCAACGCCATACAACTCATGGGCGAGATCAAAGCTCAGGAAGTCAGAACCTTGCAGTCTGTCCTCACTTTCCATCACGCCTTCTTTACTCTCTGCTACAGCCAGGGCTTGCTCGCTCATTTGCTCCTCCTAAGCCGCAATATGGTTGTTGGCGTCACCGACGCGACTCAGGAACCCCGTCATCAACCCCTGCACATCCAGGATGAGGGAAACGGAACCGTCACCAAGAATCGTCGCCCCCGAGATCCCGTTGACACGGGTGTAGTTAGACTCGAGGCTCTTGATCACCACCTGTTGCTGCCCAAGCATTTCGTCGAGTAGCAGACCAATTCGGTTGCCACCCGCTTCCACCAGACACAACAATTGCTTGTCGAGCGCGCCCGACTCACCAAGGCAAAATTCTTCTTTCAGGCGAAGGATGGGAATGTTTTCGTCCCGTAGGCGATAGAGTTCAACGCCACCGGTCGCGACTTTGACGCGATCCGATTCGATCTGGATGGATTCGATAATCGAAATCAGTGGGACGACAAACACCTGATCAGCCAGTTTGACCAATTGACCATCAAGAATAGCCAGCGTCAGTGGTAGACTGATGCGGAACACGCTGCCTTCATCAGGCTTGGAATCCACTTCAATGTGGCCGCCAAGATCTTCGATATTACGTTTCACCACATCCATCCCGACACCACGGCCAGAGACATCAGAGACCACCTCTGCCGTGGAGAAGCCCGGCGCGAAGATCAGGTTGTACACTTGGTGATCGGAAAGATCGTCAATCGACGTATCGGCATGCAACAAGCCTTTCTCGATGGCTTTCTTCCACACTCTTACTTTATTCAGACCGGCACCGTCATCACGCACTTCGATGACGATGGATCCGCCCTGATGGTAGGCGTAAAGATTGACGCGCCCTGTTTCGGATTTCCCTTTAGAGGCGCGTACATCCGGCGCTTCCAAACCATGGTCAACCGCGTTACGCACCAAGTGAACTAATGGGTCTGTGATTCGCTCCAGCACGGTCTTATCGAGTTCTGTTTGCTCACCTTCGATGATCAATTCAACGTTCTTACCCAACTGGGAAGACAGATCACGGATAAGGCGTGGAAAGCGGTTAAACGCAAAGCTGATGGGCAGCATGCGGATGTTCAACACACTCTCTTGCAGCTCTTTAGTGTTTTGCAGCAGTTGATCCAACCCTGCTTGCAGACGTTCAAGTTTACTTTCAGAAAAATTCTGGCTGAGCTCAGTGAGCATGGACTGTGTGATAACAAGCTCACCAACGAGGTTGATGAGATTATCGACCTTGTCGATCTCTACACGGATGGAGGAAACTGCATCGGCTTTGGATGCTTGTGCTTTCGCAGGCGCTTTTGGTTTGGCTGCGGCCGCTGGTTCTGGCGAGTTTTCTGCTGGTGCAGCCGTAGATTCAGTGCTTGCCTGCTCAACAGCAGGCTCTTCCGCTTTAACGCCTTCCGCCTGAGTGATTTCCAAATCACATTCGTCTTCTACCCATTCAAAGATTTCTTCAATCTGATCACGGGTGATGACGCTATCGACGGTGATTTTCCAGCTGAGATAGCACATCTCAGGCTCAATTTCACCGAGGGTCGGCAACTTGTCCTGAATACACTCGATAATACAGTCAGCACCAAGGTCGAACATCTCACGAAGGATTCGAACCGGATCGTTGCCTGAGAAAAACATCTCTTTGTGAGGCTGGAAAAATACGACCCAATCGCCTGCGCCACCACACTGCTCGGTCGTTGGCTCTTCCGCTTCAGTTGCAGGGGTTGCACTACCGGAAGACGTGCCACCATTAAGCAACTCGTTCAATTGGTCGGTCAGTGCGTCTCTTAAAACGTGGTCGAAGTCTGTATCAGTTTCATAAGCCACCAGCATGCTGTTGATGCAATCGCCCCCTTTGAGGAGCAAATCAATAGTGGCAGCATCAAGACGACGTTTCCCTTCCCTGGCTTCGTCGAGCAATGTCTCCATGACATGAGTAAACTGGCTGATCTCATTGAGATTAAAGGTCGCACCACCGCCTTTTATCGAGTGAGCAGCCCGGAAAATAGTGTTGATAATATCAAGATCAACGTCTGCATCCGGGTCAAGGGCAAGCAGCTCACGCTCCAGGACTTCAAGGTTCTCACGACACTCCTCATAGAAAATCCGGCGCAGTTGGTCCATGTCCAAAGCCATAGCGATCTCCTTGGTGGAACACTTAAATAACGCGTTGTAGGGTCTTCAACAGAGTGTCAGGGTTGAACGGCTTAACAATCCAGCCAGTAGCGCCGGCAGATTTACCCATACTCTTTTTCTCTGCCGACGTTTCAGTGGTCAGCATCAGAATCGGTGTGAATTTATATTGCGGTACAGCACGTACCTGACGGACAAATTCCAGTCCATCCATGTTTGGCATGTTGACGTCGGAGATAATGACATCGTATTGGCCCGACTTGGCTTTTTGCAGCGCTTCAGCGCCGTCGTTGGCGGTTTCTACCTGATAGCCCGCTTCTTTGAGCGTGTGGCTTACCATTTGACGAATAGATACAGAATCGTCCGCAGCTAGAATTTTTCGCATACTGTCACCCTGATTGAACTACCTGAAAAACTTACTCAGCAAAATCGACCAAACCTAACGGCTCAACCAACCCTAATGTTTTTGCTGCTCCCACCAATTCACCGGACGCGCCTTCCCACTTCCAACTGATTGATTGGTTGTGGCAAAGGTTTCTGGCGGTAAGTAGGAGTTGTAATCCTGGTGCATCAACACGTGATACTTCGCTACCATCGATCAGCAAGCTGTCTGACTTCTCTAATTCGGCTTGCAGGCGATCTTTTAGGCCCATCACCTGTGTAATGTCTAGTTGTTCCCCCAATGAGAATCCCATCGCAGAATTCCCTCCCCTAACAATTGACTTACGTCGAAAAGTTTTATGTACCACTAAGTGTAGCAATAATGGGAAAAATGAAAGTTTTTTAACCAATTGGATTTATAGTGCGACATTCGGTAAGAATCCTGACACTTTGACCAGAAGTCCTGTCATTTTCAAAACCGGAGTCCCTGTTTAAGTCCACACAGACCTGCCGGATATAACTGATAAGCTCATCACAACACTGTGAAAACTGGTCAAACCTGAATCAGCCTGATTTAAATCGCATCGAATCAGGTAAAAAAGCAGCAATCGAACAATTTGGGTGAGAAATTATTTTGACAAGAACCCAGCTCTGCTATTTAATGGCGCCCGTTGCCTCGATAGCTCAGTCGGTAGAGCAGGGGATTGAAAATCCCCGTGTCGGTGGTTCGATTCCGCCTCGAGGCACCATATTTCAGCAATCGATAATTCGGTTGCAAGGAAATGTGGCTCAGTAAGAAGCAACGTTTCCACGGTTTGTGTGCCGGCTTAGCTCAGTTGGTAGAGCAACTGACTTGTAATCAGTAGGTCACCAGTTCGACTCCGGTAGCCGGCACCATCTAAAACAAAAAAGCCTCGTCATTGACGAGGCTTTTTTGTATCTGCAATTTATCACCAGTCAAAAGAAAAGGCTGAACGCTCGTCCAACCCCTTCTGGATTTAATTAAATATCGATTGCAGCCACCCAACGGGATCGGGCTTGTCACACCGCTTGCGCCAATGACCTTTCGGGTCCCACATTGGCAACTTACTCTCGCTGAAGCAATCCGTCACAAACTGCCCTTCCCTGACCTGATACGGCACGCTGGCAAGTTCAGAAGGCCAGTTAAGCGTCAAAGGCTCAGGTTGCCTTGCTTTGATGTAATCCGCGTACAAACGTAAAGCACCGGATGAGCCGGTCAGTTTGGTCGACTTGTTATCGTCGCGGCCTAGCCAGACCGTGACCACTTCCCGACCATCAATGCCGACATACCAGCTGTCACGGTTGTTGTCTGTGGTGCCTGTTTTGCCCGCAAGACCTGCCCAGCCAAAAGAAGGGTTGAGATAGCGCCCTGTGCCCGTTCTTACCACTTCCTTCATCGCGTACATGGTCAGCCAGCTTGCCTGCTCGGAGACTGTCTGGCTCGACTTTGGCCAATTGCGGTAAAGCACCTGACCATCACGGGTAACGACTGCACGCAACGCTGTTAAATCAGCTTTCCGTCCACCACTGCCGATAGTCTGGAACATTTGCGTGACTTCCATCGGCGTCAGGGTAAATGCCCCAAGAAGCAATGACGGCACACGGGTGATTTGGTCGGGGTCGACACCCAGTTCTTCGTAGGTATCAATCACCGTTCCCAAGCCCACTGCGAGACCAAGGTTAACCGTCGGAATGTTGTAGGAATGCGCCAGCGCTTTGAGCAAGGGCACCTGCCCACGGAATTTTCGGTCGTAGTTGCGTGGCTTCCACTCGCTGCCCTGATCGCCTTTCAACACAATGGGTTTATCATCCAATGGTGACGCCAGATTGTATTTGTCAGGATCAGACAATGCCGCAAGATACACAGCCGGTTTGGAAAGCGAGCCAATCTGTCGGCTGCCATTGAGTGCCCGGTTAAAACCAGCATAACCAGGGCGGCTGCCTCCGACCATGGCACGAATCTCCCCACTTTGGCGGTCTGCAATCACCACTGCCGCTTCCAGATCTTTTCCGGCAACTTTCTTCAGTTGATCCACCTTCTTAACCACGGTTTTATCGATGATCGACTGAGACAAAGGATCCAGCGTACTGAACACGCGAAGACCACTCTCCGGGTTAAATTGGCTGCCAACTCGCTCGCGGATTTCGCGGGTCAGTTGTTCAAAGTAAGCAGGCTGCCTGCTGTTAATGCTTGGTGATTTCTGAATGCCAAGCTTGCGCCCCGCAGCTTCTGCGTATTGACCAGAAGAGATAACGCCACTTTCCATCATCATGCGAAGAATAAGATCACGCCTTTCCTGCACACGCTCTGGATAACGCCAAGGGTTGTAGTACGAAGGGCCTTTAACGATACCCACCAGCAACGCCAACTGATCAATACTGAGCTCTTCAATTGGACGACCAAAGTAAAGGCGCGCTCCTAAAGGGAAACCATGGACGCCCTTGCCGCGCGCCTGACCCAGATACACTTCGTTCAGGTAGGCCTCGAGAAGCCGGTCTTTGCTGTAGCGATAGTCCAGCAGCACGGCGATATAAGCTTCCTGCGCTTTACGCCACAAGGTGCGGTCGCGGGTGAGAAACAGGTTTTTCGCCAGCTGTTGGGTGAGAGTTGAACCCCCCTGCACCGTTCGGCCTGCTTTGAGGTTGACCACCAATGCACGGGCAATCGCAAGGGGAGATACGCCATCATGGTGATAGAAGTTTCTGTCTTCCGTGGTCAGTAGCGCATCAACTAGAAACTCAGGGAATCGTTCACGAGGCAGGAAGATACGCTGCTCATCCGTGTTCGACTCCATGGTGCCCAACAGCTTGGGTTCAATTCGTAGATAACCCAGTTGCTTACCACTGTCGAGCTGCTTCAGGCTTTGCACGCCTTCCCCAGAAAAGGAGATCATCACGTGTTGCGCCTGCTCCGGCCCGTCTTCAAACTCAAAAGGACGACGAATAATCTCGACGCGGGTTTTCGATGCGGAATACTCACCCGGCCGGCTTGGATTGCGCACACGCTTATAGTTGAGGATGTCGAGCTCGCGCTTCAGGGTATCAATGGTAACGGCCTCTCCGGGTGCAAGATGCAGAATGCGTCCATATACCACGGCAGGCAGCTGCCAGATTTGTCCGTCAAAGCGCTCCTGGATTTTGCTATCCAGATAAATCCCCCAAATCGCCATGACTGCCACAAAAACCAGCGTGCATTTAAAGCCAAAGGAGAGCAGTTTTCTGCCCCAGCCCTTTTTCGCCGGAGCCGTTTTCTTCTTGCCACCACGCGGGCTCGCCGTTTTGCGTCGCGTGCGGGGTTTGGTGTTCTTAGTTTCTTTTGTCATGAAGTCTGGTTCAGGCTTCCGGTTTAAAGTGTTTTTTAGTTAATCGTGTCGGCTGATGATTTGCTGGATCATCTGGCCACACATGTTTCGGGTAGCGCCCTTTCATTTCTTTCTGCACTTCGCGGTAAGCACCTTGCCAGAACCCTGCCAAGTCTTGCGTAATTTGCAGCGGCCTCTGTGCCGGGCTCAATAGCTCCACCACCAGAGTCACTTTGCCATCGGCGATAGTCGGTGATGTCGCCTGACCATACATTTCCTGCATTCTGACCGCCAAGACCGGTTTTTGTCCCTGTTGGTAGCGAATAGCGTATCGCGAGCCTGTTGGTACTTCGTAAGTTTCCGGCAGCAGTTGGTTAAGCTGTTTGGTGATGTCCCAGCCAAACCAAGCTTCCAGTGCACTGAAGAAGTCGATTTTCTTCAAATCCTTCAAGCTACGAATACCGTTCATAAACGGTGCCAGCCAATCGTCGAGCGATCCCAACAGCGCAGATTCATCAAGCGGAGGCAGCGAAATGGCTAATTCCCAGCTTTGCGCACATCGCGCCCGGTTCAAAAGGCTTACCGCTTTGTCTGACATCGGTAATGATGTTTCGCCTTTTCGCTTAATCGCCCGAATCAGCGCGCGGGTCAGCATGTCATCACTTAATCGTGCTATCGCTTTTTTAGCGACAACGATGTCACCGCAGCAAAGGTGTTCCTCAGCGACCAACGCGCCTTTCTTTTCGTCCCAGTCTACCCATTCGCGTTCAGAAAACAGTGAAGGCAAACGGGTTTGCAACGTTGAAAAATCCGTACGCACTGCGGTAAAAATGCGGCTATCACCCTGCGCCACACTCATTAAGTCCACCGCAATTAACGCTTCTTCCCCTGAGAGTGGATGATCGGCATCGACTTGCGCCCCATGGCCATTGCTCAATAAGAATCGACCATTGTTGCCGCGGGACTTGGCAATCCGATCCGGCCACGCTGCAGCAGCAAGTATCGGCAACCAGTCACCGGATAAATCCTCCGACAGTGTGCACTTCATTCTCGCAGCCAATTGCGCGGCACGCTGGCGGCAGGTCGGCTTTTTCATTGCTATCATCAATTGAAGGTGCAAATCAGGGTCGGCTTTGCCTCGCGGTGGCTCTTCTGCCCATGCTGCCAACCAGCAGGCTGTGGAAGTGGCTTCCTCACCAAACACCTTTGCCGCTATAAGCATTGCACCAAGACGGGCATCTGTTCCCAGCTCAGTCACCTGCTTGCCTTTGTGCGTCAGCGCATTGTGTTCATCGAGAATATCCAGCTGTCGCAATAGGGTAACGGCTTGCTGCCAATGTTGGGTCGGCGGAAGGTCAAGCCATTGCAAATCTTCTGGCGCACAGCCCCACTGCACGATTTCCAGCACCAGTTGCATCAAGTCATTGGTAACGATTTCTGGATCTGGAACCGCCCGCATCCGCTGGAACGAGTCTTCACTGTAAAGACGAAGACAAAGGCCCGCTGATAAGCGACCTGCCCGCCCCATCCGTTGAATCGCAGACGAGCGCGCAATCTGCACCGTTTCGAGCTTGGTGATGCCAGTTTTGCGGTTAAAGCGCGCCACGCGTTCAAGTCCTGAATCCACCACCAAGCGAATGCCTTCAATCGTCAAACTGGTTTCAGCAATGTTGGTTGCAAGTACCACCTTACGTTGGCCTTTCGATGCTGGTGCGATCGCCGCTTGTTGTTCTTTAGCATTCATCTGACCAAACAGCGGACAAACCATCACACCATCCGGTACTTTCATTTCCAAAGTTTCTGCGACGCGGGTGATTTCTCCTGCGCCAGGCAAGAACACCAGCGCTGAGCCCTCTTCTTCCTGCATCAATTTCGCAACGGCAGACGCCACTAAACCCTCATAGCCGTATTGTTTCGCAATCGGCTGATAACGCACTTCAACCGGAAAGCTTCGGCCTTCGGACGTCAGTACCCTGGCTTCAGGTAGCAGGGTCGTTAGCGCTGCATCGTCCAGTGTCGCTGACATCACCAATAAGGTTAAATCATCACGAAGCGCGCCCTGTACATCCAAAGAGAGCGCCAGCGCAAGATCCGCATGAAGGTTGCGCTCATGGAATTCATCGAAGATCACCAAACTCACACCGTCGAGTTCTGGGTCAGATTGGATCATTCTTGTCAGTACGCCTTCAGTGACGATCTCAAGGCGGGTTTTGTCACTGACACGGGTTTCTCCACGCACACGTAAACCTATCGTCTCGCCTACTTTCTCACCGCGCTGGGAAGCAAGAAAGCGGGCAATGTTTCTTGCCGCCAGACGACGGGGTTCCAGCAGGATGATTTTTCCTTCGAAGACATTTTTCTCCAGCAGCGCCTGCGGCAATCTTGTCGATTTACCTGCCCCCGGCGGCGCTTTAAGAATCACTTGCGAAGATTGGGTCAGTGCGGAGATCACGTCATCTAAGACGCTGTCGATAGGGAGCTGTGACAATGGAAAGGCCTTTATGTCAGAATTACGCGAACAGTATACCCAAATCACGCAAGGATGCAGGACGTTGAGCAAGGAAACGCGCAGACTCTTCTTCGCTTTGGATTTGAGCGACACGCACAACGCCAACAGCCGCAGCGCCATTGTTGCGCTCAAGCAAACGCTGGCCGAGCACGGTCGGCCCGTTCCCGATGATAACCTCCATATTACCCTGGCCTTTCTCGGCGAAGTCGACAGTCCTACCTATCGCTCGCTGTGTGAGGTTGCAGACAAAATATCGCTTCCGGCTATCTCAACCCAAACCACAGAAACCGGCGAATTCCCCAAACAGGGTATCCTCTGGCTGGGAGTTGAGGAGAATGCCACGTTAAGCACATTGGCCTGCCAGCTGCATGAGGCTGCCGCCAAGATCTTAGGTCGCTCTGCAGAACATCGCTTCGTGCCGCACATCACCTTAGCGCGCCGAGCCAGACCGACAGAAAACCGACGTTCTCTCCGAACGCCAATCACTTTTTATCACTTCGGTATTTATGCATCAGTACCGGCTGAAAATGGGCACGGCGTACATTATCAATGCCTGAATCGTTGGACATTAACCCGTTGATGTTCGTCGGTATATTTATCAAGGACAACCATGAAATTTGACCCTCCACTGCAACCGGCCACCTTAATCCGTCGCTATAAACGTTTTCTTGCCGACGTGACATTGACGGATGGTTCTGAAGTCACCATGCACTGTGCGAACACAGGTGCCATGACAGGTTGCGCCACACCGGGGGATACCGTGTGGTATTCCACTTCTGACAACCCCAAGCGCAAATATGCCAACAGCTGGGAGCTGACAGAAACTCAACACGGGCACCTTATTTGCATCAATACTGCACAGGCTAATCGTCTGGTGGTGGAAGCGATCAAAGAGGCTGTGGTGGCGGAATTGCAGGGTTATGAAACCCTTCGTACCGAAGTACCGTATGGTGAAGAGAAGAGCCGTATCGACATCCTGCTTCAGTCACCGGACAAACAAGACTGCTATATAGAGGTGAAAAGTGTCACGTTGTTGGAAGAAGACGGACAAGGCTTCTTCCCGGATACTGTCACCACTCGGGGTCAGAAACACTTACGGGAATTGGGCGTGCTCGCCCAACAAGGAAAACGCGCGGTGCTGTTTTTTGCCGTGCTTCATTCTGGAATTGAGAAGGTGTCAGCGGCAAAACACATAGATGCGGTCTATAATCAGCTACTTATAGACGCTCAAGCACTTGGTGTGGAAATTCTGTGTTACCAAACGACACTTTCATCAGTCCATATGAGCATAAATAAACGGGTCCCGTTCTCCCAGAATTGAGAAAAAATGTAGACATCTTCACACTGGGATGACAAGAGGCAAAAACAAAGATTGCCTCGTTATAGGGTTTCTGATATAGATACCGCCCTCTTTTGACCGAGCAGGTCAGGGTGTATTTAGGAGAACGCTTAATGCCAGAGAGCAAAGTTAAAAAATCGCTGGGCATCCTGGCTACGGCCGGGTTAGAACCTTACCAAGAGAAGGCTGGCGAGGAGTACATGAATGATCAACAAGTTGATCATTTCCGTAAAATCCTCCAAGCGTGGCGTAATCAGCTTAGGGAAGAAGTTGACCGTACTGTACATCACATGCAAGACGAAGCGGCTAATTTCCCTGATCCTGTTGACCGTGCGGCACAGGAAGAAGAATTCAGCCTGGAATTGCGTAACCGCGACCGCGAACGCAAGCTGATCAAGAAGATCGACAAAACCCTTCAGCGTCTGGAAGACGATGATTTCGGTTTCTGTGATTCTTGTGGTGTTGAAATCGGTGTACGTCGCCTTGAAGCCCGTCCTACTGCGGATCTATGTATTGACTGCAAAACCCTTGCGGAAATCAAAGAAAAGCAAATGGCAGGCTAAGCCTACCGCTTTACCGAGATTCATGGCAAAAAGGGAGCTACGGCTCCCTTTTTCCTTTTTCAGAGAAACAGAAAATGCAATACGTCGGGCGATTCGCCCCTTCGCCATCAGGCCCTCTACACTTTGGGTCCTTAGTGGCAGCGCTGGGAAGCTACCTTCAGGCCAAAGCCCATCAAGGTAAATGGTTGGTTCGTATCGAAGATATCGATCCGCCACGGGAAGTCGCCGGGGCGGCTGATGCCATTTTCAAAACACTGGACGCCTACGGCCTTCATTGGGATGACGGCATCCTTTACCAGCATGACCGCTATGATGCCTATCAAGCGCAGATCGAGCACTGGCTAAGAAACGGTGAAGCCTACTTCTGTCAATGCACCCGACGCCAGATAAAAGACGCCGGTGGCATTTACCTTGGCACTTGCCGGCAACGGACACTGGACGCTGAGGGTTCTGCCGTTCGAGTCTGCATTGATAGCCCGGTGACAGAGTTTGTTGATATCAAACATGGCGTGATGCCACTCGACGCTGCGATGGCGGCGGAAGATTTCATTATTAAGCGCCGTGATGGGCTTTATGCCTACAATCTGGCGGTGGTAATGGACGATATTCATCAAGGTGTCACAGAGGTCGTTCGTGGCGCGGATCTTATTGAGCCGACGGGAAGACAGGTTTCTCTTTATCAAAAACTGGGCGCACCTCAGGTGAGTTATTTACACTTGCCACTTGCACTCAACGCCGACGGTAATAAGCTTTCTAAGCAAAACCATGCACCGGCCATCGACAACACCCACCCAGGTCCCGCCCTTGAAGCTGCATTGGCATTTTTAGGGCACCCTGTTCCTGCTGAATTACAGAGGGCTCCGGTGGCAGAACTGCTCCTTTGGGGCGAGAAAAACTGGCAGATAAACAAGCTGCCAAATGAGACGGAAGTGATTACAGCTTTCTAAAATACGGAGCGGTGATATATCATATGCCGTCGTTTTTATGGCCCGACCTGTCAGATACGAGGTGAGTTATCTTTAATCGAGTTACCAGCTTTTGCCGTAAGGTATTGAATCGCGATAATAAAACACGCGCGATTGATGACCTGAAGCTAGAAGTTATTCCACGCCAAGAGCACGGTATATCAAGAAAAGATATCAGCGAAAATGCGCTGAAGGTGCTCTATCGCCTGAATAAAGCAGGCTTTGAAGCATACCTCGTTGGTGGTGGTGTGCGTGATTTGCTGCTTAATAAACAGCCAAAAGATTTCGATATCGCGACCAACGCGACGCCGGAAGAAGTGCGCAAGCTGTTCAGAAACTGCCGCCTGGTTGGCCGCCGTTTCCGTCTGGCACATATTCTCTTCGGTCGTGATGTGATTGAAGTGGCGACCTTCCGTGGTCACCACGGCGCTGATAAAGGTGATAAGTCCGCCAGCCAGTCGAATGACGGCATGCTGCTGCGAGACAACGTTTACGGCACCATCGATGAAGATGCAGAGCGCCGTGACTTCACCGTCAATGCCCTTTACTACAACATTGATGACTTCTCGGTACGCGATTATGCAGGCGGCGTTGAGGACCTGAAAAACCGCGTGATCCGCCTGATTGGCGATCCGGAAACCCGTTACCGTGAAGACCCGGTTCGTATGCTGCGTGCAGTGCGCTTTGCCGCGAAGCTCGACATGCAAATTAACGAAGCTACAGCCGCACCAATTCCTGCGCTGGCTCACCTGCTTCGTGATATTCCTGCCGCCCGTCTGTTTGAAGAAAGTCTCAAGCTTTTGCAATCCGGAAACGGTTTGGATACCTATCGCCTGCTGCGTGACTACAATCTCTTTTCGCCACTGTTCCCGATCCTTGATGAGCATTTCACCGAAGATCGCAGCAGTAAATGCGAGAAGATGTTGGAGCTGGTGCTGAGATCTACCGACGATCGCGTCGCCAATGACCAGCGCATCAATCCAGCCTTTATGTATGCCGCTATGCTGTGGTATCCACTGGAAACCCGCGCAGAAGAAATCGCCTTCGAAAGTGGCCTGAGCTACTACGACGCCTTTATGGTCGCGGCCAATGACATTCTGGATGAGCAAGTGAAGAGCATCGCGATCCCGCGCCGCTTCACTGCAATGATTCGCGATATCTGGCAATTACAGCTTCGCTTGAGTCGTCGTTCAGGTAACCGCGCTTACAAACTGCTGGAACAAAACAAGTTCCGCGCTGCGTTCGATTTCCTTGAAATGCGTGGCAAGATTGAAGGCGGACAACTGGAAGAGCTCGCCACCTGGTGGGATGACTTCCAAAGAGCGAATCGTGACGATCGCCATGACATGGTACAGGTGCTGAACAAGGCCAGCGCAGCGAAAAAGACCCGACGTCGCCGCAAAACCAAGCCTCGCAGCCGAAAGCCTAAACCGAAGTCGAATACAGAATCATGATCCGCGCTTACATTGCTATAGGCAGTAACTTAGGTAATCCGGTAGAGAAAGCCCAACATGCGATTGAGGCACTGAAACATCTACCGGGTACCCGCTTTGTCTGTACATCTTCGCTCTATAGCAGTAAGCCGATGGGTCCCGCCGACCAGCCCGATTATGTGAATGCGGTTGCAGCCATTGACACTGAGCTTCAACCGTTAGATCTTCTTGATCATACACAGCGCATTGAGCTGGAGTTCGGCCGCGAGCGTAAAGATGAACGCTGGGGACCACGAACTCTGGACTTGGATATCCTGCTGTATGGGGATCTCCAGCTGGAAAGTGAACGGTTAACCGTTCCACACTACGGGATGAAAGTGCGTGAATTCGTGCTTTACCCTCTCGCCGAAATAGCCCCTGACTTGCAGCTGCCTGATGGCAGTGCTGTCGCAGAGCTGGTCGCCGTCACGGATAAAAACGGCCTGACTGCCCTCGCGTAAGCACACTCGCCTAGGCACCGAAACAAAACAAGCAGGGTTTGGGAGACAAGATGAAAAAAATTACGATTAGTACCTTAATGGCATGGAAGCAGGAAGGACGTAAATTTGCTTCGGCAACTGCTTATGACGCCAGTTTTGCCCAATTGTTTGAAGAGCAGGAAATGCCTGTGTTGCTGGTTGGCGACTCACTAGGCATGGTTTTGCAAGGAAAGAGTGACACCCTTTCAGTCACGATTGACGAAATCGCTTATCACACGCGCAGTGTGCGTGCAGGGAGCCCAAACAGCCTTCTGATGGCCGACATGCCATTTATGTCATTTGCCACGCCAGAAGAAGCCTGCAAGAACGCAGCGGTTCTAATGCAAGCAGGCGCCAACATGGTGAAAGTGGAAGGCGGCGCTTGGCTGGCTGATACCATCACCATGCTGACTCAACGCGCTGTGCCTGTTTGTGCGCACCTTGGCCTGACCCCTCAATCCATTAATATCTTCGGTGGCTTTAAAATTCAGGGCCGCGAAGAGGAAAAAGCAGAGCAAATGGTTCAGGATGCACTCGCACTCGAAAAAGCCGGTGCTCAGGTTATCTTGCTGGAATGTGTGCCAAAAGCGCTGGCTGCGCGCATCACTGATGCTGTCCGTGTACCTGTCATTGGTATCGGTGCAGGTAATGCGACGGACGGCCAGATTCTGGTGATGCACGACATGTTCGGCATCTCTGCTAACTACATCCCACGTTTTTCCAAAAACTACCTGAAAGAAACGGGCGACATGCGTCTGGCTGTGTCCCGTTACATTGAAGAAGTGGCAAGCGGCGAGTTCCCTGGCCCAGAGCAGACGTTTAACTGAGGAATGCCGATAAATGCAAGTAATCGCTGAGATTGCCCCACTCCGTGAACAGGTTCAGCAATGGCGCCGTGAAGGCCAGCGCATTGCGTTTGTCCCTACCATGGGTCACCTGCACGACGGTCACCTCACTCTGGTTCGCAGAGCCCGTGAGAATGCCGATGTAGTGGTTGTTAGCATCTTCGTTAACCCAATGCAGTTTGATAAAGCGGATGATTTGGCGGCGTATCCTCGCACGCTGGATGAAGACATTGCCAAACTGAACACTGAAGGGGTTGAGGTGGTATTCACCCCGACCGCAGACATCATGTACCCCAATGGCATGGACAATCACGCATTTGTGGATGTTCCGGGCCTTTCCGGTGTGCTTGAAGGCGCTTCCCGCCCAGGCCACTTTAAAGGCGTAGCAACCGTTGTTTCCAAGCTGTTCAATATGGTTCAGCCGGATGTGGCTTGCTTTGGTGAGAAAGACTTCCAGCAACTTGCCGTGATTAAAAAGATGGTGGACGATCTTTGCCTGCCTATCGAAATCATTCCTGTTGCCACAGTGCGTGAAATGGATGGGCTTGCCATGAGCAGCCGTAATACCCGTTTGACCGTCGATGAGCGTCAACGTGCGCCAGTGTTGGCAAAAACCCTGCGTTGGATCAGTAGCCAAATGCGTGGTGGCCGTAGCGACTACAGCGAACTGGTGCTTGACGGTAACGACCAGCTGCGCGCAGCAGGTCTGGAGCCTGACGAGATTTTCATTCGTGATGCCAACACCTTGCAACCTATCAGCGAGCACACTTCTAAAGCCGTGATTCTGGCAGCTGCCTTCCTGAGCCAGGTTAGACTTATCGATAACCTTACTGTTGATTTGACCCCGCAGGTCACTGACGACAGCGAAGAGTAATGCAGTCGCACTCAGATAGAAAAAAACCGCCGGAAGGCGGTTTTTTTCTACTTATACCAATCACAGTAGGTAGGTGCTCATAAATAGCGTAGGAAAAATGCTCAAGAACAAGGCGAAAAGTTTCGATAAGTAGCAACTCTACAATCAAACTTTTCAACGCAGTTATCGAGCATTTTAACAAGCTAGGATGAGCAGATATTTACTACGATTGGTATCGTATCGCGCTTAGCTTCGAAGGCCAATACCACGACTGATGAGATACCATGCCAGTGTATACAGTCCGACGACAAACAGACTTAATACCGCAAATGACGTCACGATATTCACATCAGACACACCAAGAAAGCCGTAACGGAAAGCATTCACCATGTAGACGATAGGGTTCAGCTTCGACACGCCCTGCCAGAATTCAGGAAGCAGAGAGAGCGAATAAAACACCCCACCCAGATACGTCAGCGGTGTGAGTACAAAGGTCGGGATGATACTGATGTCATCAAAGCTTTTTGCAAACACAGCATTGATCAATCCACCTAGTGAAAAGACCACCGATGTTAGGAACACCGTGGCCACAATCACGCCGAGATGGGCAATCTTAAGGTCGACAAAAAACAGCGACACCATGGAGACCATCACCCCAACCGCCAAGCCTCTTGCCACACCGCCGCCGACATAACCGGCGATCATGATGTAGTTCGGTACAGGTGCAACCATCAGTTCTTCAATGTTCCGGTGCATTTTGGCACTGAAAAAGGAAGAGGCCACGTTGGAGTAAGAGTTGGTGATCACCGACATCATGATAAGACCCGGTACGATGTAAGCCATGTAACTGAAGCCGCCCATTTCACCAATCCGGCTGCCAATCAGGTTACCGAAGATGATGAAATACAAGGTCATGGTAATGGCAGGTGGCACCAGCGTTTGCACCCAGATACGGGTAAAGCGGGTCACTTCCTTGATGATGAGGCTTTTAAAAGCCACCCAGTAAAGTTTATTCATGCTTTGGCCTCCGCATTTTCGCGCACCAGCGTCACGAACAACTCTTCCAATCGGTTAGCTTTATTTCTCATCGAGAGCACCTGGATACCTTGCGCGGTCAACTGTTCAAAGACAGTGTTCAGGCCTGTGTGTTTATGCACATCAACTTCCAGTGTGTGGTCATCGACTTGCACCCACTGAACGCCTTCCAGGCTTTTTACTGAGCTGTCCGGTGCGAGATCCAGAACAAAGGTTTCCACATCCAGTTTCTTTAAAAGCGCTTTCATCGAGGTGTCTTCAATCAGCTCACCACGGTTAATGATGCCGATATTACGACACAGCATTTCCGCTTCTTCGAGATAGTGAGTGGTCAGGATGATAGTGATGCCCTGCTTGTTGATTTCCTGCAGGAAAGTCCACATCGAGCGGCGCAGTTCAATATCTACACCCGCTGTAGGCTCATCCAGAATAAGCAGTTTTGGCTCGTGCATCAGGGCGCGCGCAATCATCAGACGGCGCTTCATACCACCAGACAGATTACGGGCAGATTCGTTGCGCTTCTCCCAAAGGTCGAGCTGGGTGAGGTATTTTTTAGCGCGGCGCTTCGCTTCTTCACGCTCTACGCCGTAGTACCCAGCCTGATTAACAACGATTTGTTCCACTTTCTCGAACTGATTGAAGTTAAACTCCTGAGGCACCAGTCCAATTTGTTTTTTGGCTTCAACCAGTTGGGTGTCGATGTCGTAACCGAAAATCTTCACCTTGCCAGACGTTTTGTTTACCAGTGAGCTGACGATCCCAATCGTCGTGGATTTTCCGGCACCGTTAGGACCAAGAAGGGCGTAAAAATCGCCCTCCTCAACCGATAAAGACACCCCTTTAAGCGCTTTGACATCCGTGCCATATACCTTGACCAGATTGTCGATTTCAATTGCTTTCATAAGTGTTATTTATTCTTTTATGGCATGACTTCCGTTAGCCGCTTGGCAGCATTGAGCGCATCGTAACGGGAATCGAACATGTGCGTGTCAGCGACCCAGTCGCCAACATGAAGGCGTTTTAGCTGTTCTGTGGTCTGCTCATGAGGACTGAGCAAGAACACAGTACAATTCGCTTCGCGGGCATCGGCAATGGCGTTTTCCAGCGCGAGACCCACTGTCATGTCAATCAGAGGCACATCACTCAAATCCAGGATCATGACGCGATAATCGCTGATACTGGTGTGTTGTCGGGAGATGGCTTTGGACACGCTGAAGATCATTGGGCCGGAGAGATAGAAAAACAACACCTTTCCATCAGAATTATCTAATAAATCTCGCTCTTCGTCTGTTAGAGGAACATCATCCTCATCCGCATCACTGATGGCTTTCACCTGCTTCGCCTGCTCTCGGCTAAGCCTTTCAATCACGATCACATTGGAAATGAAAACACCCAAGCCGACGGCAACAATCAAATCGACAAAGACTGTCAGTGCCATGACGCCATACATAATGGCCGTTTGGTGCTTACTTACCTTGTGGGCGCGCTGCAGGAAACTCCAATCAAGAATGTTAATACCCACATAAAGTGCGATACCGGCCAACACGGCCATCGGAATGGGTTCTGTCAGGAATCCTGCTACCAACACCACTGCCGCGAGAATAAGGGCGCGAACAATCCCTGCCAACGGTGAGCGGGCGCCAACCTGCACATTCACCACCGTACCCATGGTGGCACCGGCACCTGGCAGTGCACCGAACATACCGGAAATGATGTTTGCAATACCTTGACCACGAAGCTCTTTGTCAGAGTTATGCTCTTCACGGGTCAATGAGTCTGCAATCACTGCCGTCAGCAGCGTATCGATACAACCCAAGGTACCCAGCACCAGCGCATCAATCACCATAGTGGTGAGCTGTTCTGGGGTAAAAGTCGGGAACACAATCGACGGCAAACCTGTCGGAATTTCACCGATACGGCGAATGCTCTCGATATCAAAGAAAATGACAGATAACAGGGTTACCAGTACCAGCGCAACGAGCTGGGCTGGAATGTACTTACGGTATTTTTTCGGAAAGTAAAACAGAATGCCCAGAGTCAGAAGGCCGAGGAAGAGCTCTTTAAAACTGAGATTCGAGACGGTTTCAGGCAATGCCTGAATCGTTCCCAGCACGCCGCCAGGAGGCGCTGCCTGCCCCATTAGCGGGCTAATTTGCAACAGTATCAGTATTACACCAATACCAGACATAAAACCGGATACCACGCTATATGGCATTAAGGTGACGTACTTACCCAGCTTCAGCGTGCCCAGTAAGACCTGGAATGCGCCCGCCATCATAACGACAGTAAAGGCCATTGCCATGCCCGTTTCAGGGTACCTCGCCATCATCGAGGTGAGGACAGCGGTCATGATGACCGTCATCGGGCCGGTCGGTTCAGAAATCAGTGTGGAGGAGCCGCCAAACAGCGCAGCAAACAAACCAACGAGAATAGCGCCCCAAAGACCTGCTTCAGCACCAGCGCCAGAGGCGACACCAAATGCAAGCGCAAGGGGAAGAGAAATGATGGCAGTAGTGACACCGCCGAAAATGTCGCCTTTCAGGCTCCAGTGTTTGAATCGGTCTAAATTCACAACTTGCTCCCTTTTAATACTTCCTTTTTGGCAAGCTACAAAACTGCCTACTTGGGCAATTCGCTCCTTTTTGGTGCATTCAAGCCAGACTGAAACGCACCTTTACCCAAACCCTCCGCCGTTTCGGCGATTGGTGTACACATTTTGTTCCCAAATGGTTAGCGGGGAGGAGATAAAGCGCGCCCTAGTATACCGATCAATTACGGTAACAGGGATCTGTTATATCAACCATACTGCTGGTAGGAGGAGCTAAAATGTTGAGTAGAAAGTGTTAAATTGTATCTAAATATGATCTTTTGTGGTGTATAGTTGCTCGCAGAATTTTTTAGGGGGCGCCATGGCTCAAATTAAGCAGCTTCTTTCGAATAATGTGAAATGGTCCAAAACCATCAAAGAAGACAATCCGGCTTACTTTGCGGAATTAGCAAAATCCCAGCACCCTGAATACCTATGGATAGGTTGTGCTGACAGTCGCGTACCGGCGGAGCGTCTGACAGGTCTGGACTCGGGTGAGCTATTCGTTCACCGAAACGTGGCCAATCAAGTTGTCCATACTGACCTTAACTGCCTTTCTGTGGTTCAGTATGCTGTTGACGTGCTTCAGGTAAAACACATCATCATCTGTGGACATTACCGTTGTGGTGGCGTGCACGCCGCGATTGAAAACCCTGAACTCGGCCTTATCAACAACTGGCTTCTTCACATCCGCGATCTCTACCGAAAGCACAAACGCTACCTAAGCGGCCTCACACTAGAAGAGCAGGGTAATAAGCTCTGTGAAATCAATGTTGCCGAGCAGGTCTACAATCTTGGTAATTCCACCATACTACGTGCCGCTTGGGGGCGCGGGCAGGACGTGAAGATTCACGGTTGGTTCTATGACATCAGTGATGGTGTACTGAAGGATTTGGGAATGACAGCGAATAGTGTTGCGACATTGGAAGCGGGCTATGAGTCAGCCATGTCAGAACTCATTCCTGAATAACCCCTGACATACCCAGAAACAAAAAAGCGACCAGTTGGTCGCTTTTTTCATGGCTGTTAGGCGATTAACCTTCCAGTGGTACCACTTTACCGATGTATGGCAGGTGGCGATATTTCTGAGCATAGTCGATGCCCACACCCACGACGAATTCATCAGGGATTTTGAAGCCATACCAATCTACATGTACATCGACTTCACGACGCTCTGGTTTGTCGAGCAGCGTACAGATGCGGATAGATTTAGGCTCACGAATAGACAGGATTTCGCATACTTTGCTCAGGGTGTTACCAGTGTCGATAATATCTTCCACCAGCAACACATCTTTCCCTTTGATGTCGTCATCCAGATCTTTCAGGATACGCACATCACGGGTACTTTCCATCGCATTGCCGTAGCTTGATGCTGTCATGAAGTCGACTGAATGAGGCAGCTCAATTGCACGCGCCAGATCCGCCATGAATACAAAAGAACCACGCAACAGGCCAACCATGACCAGGTCCTGAGAATCTTTATAGTGCTCAGTGATTTCAGCACCCAACGCCTTCACACGCTGTTGGACTTCTTGCTCTGAAATCATCACTTCTACGGTATGTTTCATTTTAACCCTCGACGGCTATCCGCCAGACTACCTGTGTAAATGAGGTCGGACATTCTACCACTGCCGCTTGCTCAAGCCTACTCTCGATGCACGTCAAAATTTCGACGCTCTATAGCGTCAAGCCGTTGTTAAGCAACTTGTTGCTGTTGTACACTTCGCAAGCAGTTGTTATTTAGCGTGTTACATCAATATAAAGTTTGTCCGATATAGGCAGACTAAATTCGTTATAAGTTGGCAGGAACCAGGATGACTACATCAAGTGGACGTACAAGGACCCGTTTGTCGCCTGAGCAGAGGAAGGAACAACTGCTCGGCTATGCGCTGGAAGTGTTTTCCAAGCGTGGCATCGGGCGTGCAGGGCATGCAGATATTGCAGATATGGCGCAAGTCTCTGTGGCAACCGTATTTAATTACTTCCCAACCCGGGAAGATCTCGTCGAAGCCGTACTCAAAGAAGCAGAAAAAGAGTTTCAACAGATTATTGCCCGCCACCTTCACTTGGGAAAAAACCACGTTCGTAATTCATTGTCGTTCGTGACTTCCGCGGTGATCGACGCAGCGTTGGCAGACAAAGAGTGGCTGAAAGTCTGGTATGAGTGGAGCACATCTATCCGCGAAGACATCTGGCCAAATTTTGTGGAAGGCAAAAACGTGGTTTTGGAGCAATACACCGCCCTATTCAATCACGGCATTCAAGAAGGTGTGATCCCAGAACGTCGCTCAGCCATTGAGCTGGCACGACTCTTTGACGGTGTATGCTACATTCTTTATCTTCAAACTAACCAGCAACCGGATAAAGAAGCATTGATTCGCCAGGCGGATGGTTACATTGACATGCTTTGCGGCCACTAAGTCCCGCAAGCAACCAAGAAAAAACCGGCTTATGCCGGTTTTTTGTATTCTATGTCAACTCACTCACATTAAGAGGCTTCGAACAGCACCGGCGGGTGTGGCCTGATATCGAGTCTAACCTTGTCACCCATATCCAAAAGCTGGTTAGAGTAAACCATTAAGCTTTGTCCATTCACATCCACGAGATAGCGGCAACTGTCACCCATAAACTGCACATCACTCACGACACCATTGCCAGAATCATCTGGGGTAATTGAGAGGTTTTGTGGGCGGATAAGCCATTCCAAATCGCTGCCATTTGCGGCTTGCTCTACTGGCCACTCTCCCAATGGCGTATACATTTTACTGTCGCCATTTACAGATACCGGCACATATGAGCCGTGTCCCAGAAAATCTGCCACAAAACGGCTGCTTGGACTGTAGTAAAGATCGGTCGCACCACCATATTGCTCAATCACACCTTTATTCATCACCGCCAATTTATCGGCGAAAGCAAAGGCTTCTTCTCGACTGTGGGTGACGAAAATGGCCGTCACACCCTGCTCTTTGAAAATCTTGCGGATTTCTTTGATTAGACTGTGGCGCACTTGCGTGTCGATATTGGAAAAAGGTTCATCCAGTAACAGAAGATCTGGCTTACCAGCCAACGCGCGAGCAATCGCAACACGCTGTTGTTGACCGCCGGAAAGTTGATGCGGATAACGGCTTTCGAGACCATCCAGTTTTACCAACGCCAGCATTTCTTGGACACGTGCGTTGGTGGCCAATTTGTCCCAACCTTTCAGACCGAACGACACATTCTCTGCCACGGTTAGGTGTGGGAACAGGGCATAGTCCTGAAAAATCATGCCGATATTGCGCTGCTCAGGTGGCACATTCAGCGAGGGGCCTACAATCTGGCGGCAATTAATCATCATCTCGCCACTGTCTAAAGGCAGCAGGCCAGCGATGGCTTTCAGCAGAGTCGTTTTACCGCAGCCGCTTGCCCCGAGTAGGCAGACAATTTCGCCTTTTTCGACTCGGAACGTGAGATCATTCAGCACTGCCTGGCCGTTATAACGACAAATCAGATTGCTTACAGTCAGTGCACAACTCATGAGTGGCTTTGCTCCAAAGAACGGTTAATCATGATCAGAGGGATAAGTCCAACCAACACCAGTAATACTGCTGGTAAAGCTGCATATTCAAGGTGTTCGTCGGAAGCATAGTTAAAGACATAGGTCGCCAGCGTTTCGAAATTAAAAGGGCGAAGCAACAATGCCGCATTAAGCTCTTTCATCGATTCAATAAATACCAGCAGCATGGCAATCAAACAGCCACGGCGAATAAGAGGTAATTGCACGCGCTGAATCATGCTGCGTACATTACAGCCCATGGTGCGCGCAGCCATATCCAGCGACGGTGAAACCTTTGCAAGACTCGATTCAACACTGCCGATTGCGACCGCACTGAAACGTACCACAAATGCTGTCAACATGGCGAACATAGTGCCGGAAAGAAGGAGTCCCGGACGTCCCCAATCCATGGCTTTAGCAATATCATTGATAATGTGATCAGCACTGGTCAGGAAAATCAGCACACCAATCGCCAGCACAGTCCCTGGTACCGCATACCCCATTGAGGCGATACGGATAGGCACATTACTCGCAGCACGGCCGGAAAGACGCTTATAGAAATTCACCAATAGCGCAATAATCAATGCCACCACGGCAGCAATTGCCGACACATAAAGGCTGTTCACACTGTATTGTGCAAAATCTTCCACCGAACTGCTGGAATGGTAATCCCACGCATAGATAAGAAGTTGGCCAAGCGGCGCGATAAACGCGATGGTGAAAAGCCCCCAACACCATAATGTCGCCAACACTTTGTATTTGCCTCGAAGCGGTGATTTGGCAATGGTGTCCGGCGTGACATTCTGACTGAAAAGCTTTTGTTTGCGGCGGCTATAGCGCTCACTGCTAATCAGCACAAAAATCACCACCAGCATAATGGCAGAAATCTTCGCTGCTGCATTGAGGTTGGAATAGCCCAACCAAGTGTCGTATACCGCCGTTGTCAGCGTACTCACGGCGAAATAGGAAACGGTACCGAAATCACCGAGCGCTTCCATAGCAACCAGCGAAGCTCCCACTGCAATAGCAGGACGGGCAAGCGGCAGTGAAACACGGAAAAAGCTTTGTGTTGGGGTGCAGCCAAGCAGGCGTGCCGATTGAGTCAGCGTCAGGCTTTGTTCCATGAAAGCCGCACGGGCAAGAAGATAGATATACGGGTACAGCACTAACGCCAAGACAAAACATGCACCTGGCAAGGTGCGTAAATCAGGGAACCAGTATTGCGCGGCTGATGTCCAGCCTGTCACATCCCTCAGAAGGAGTTGAATAGGGCCAGCAAAATCAAACCAATCGGTATAGATATAACCAACAATATAGCCGGGCATTGCAAGGGGAAGTACCAAGGCCCACTGCAACCAACGATCTCCGGGAATGGCATAGTTGGCCATCAACCAGGCTGAGGGAATGCCCATTAAAAGGGAAAGAGAAACAGTGCCTAAGACCAACAACGCGGTATTGAGCGTGTAAGTACCCATCACCGTAGACATCAGGTGACCAAAGACTTCGTCGGATTCACCAAGCGAAGTGTAAAAGATTGCCAAAATAGGCAAAACCAGCAGCAGGGAAAACACCCAACTACTGGCTTTCAAAAATCGATTCTGTTCTAACATTGCCTACAACATTATGGCGTCAGAATGCAGTAAGGGGGAACCAAGTTCCCCCTTCACCATTACAGGTCGAATTTCACTTCATCAAGAAGCTTCATCGCTGTTGCGTAGTTATCCGCAATGGTTTCAAGTGGCAGATCGTCTGCGTTGTATTCACCCCAAGAGGCCACCAGCTCAGAGCTTGCAACGCCCGGCTTAACTGGCTCTTCGTAGTTCACTTCCGCGTACATCTTTTGTGCCGCATCTGACGTCAGGTACTCCATCAGTTTTTGTGCGTTTTCTTTGTTTGGCGAGTATTTCGCCATTGCCATACCGCTGATGTTCACATGTGTGCCGTCAGCTTTTTGGCCAGGGTAGTTCAGGTATACGCTCTCAGCCCAAGGAATTTGCTTCTCGTCGGCCAGCATTTTACCCAGGTAGTAGCTGTTACCCAGAGACACGTCACACAGACCTTCAGAGATCGCTTTGACTTGTGCACGGTCATTACCCTGTGGTTTACGGGCCAGATTCGCTTTCACGCCTTCCAGCCATGCTTTTGCTTCTGCTTCGCCATGGTTAGCGATGATAGAGGCAACCAGGGAAACATTGTACGGATGCTTACCAGAGCGTGTACAGATTTTTCCTTTGAATTCAGGCTTCGCCAGATCCATGTAGTCAAAATCCGCACCCAGTTGACCTACACGGTCACGAGAAGAGTATACCGCGCGAGAACGCGTAGTCAGGGCAAACCAGCGATCTTCACCATCACGGTATTGTGCAGGTACGTTTTCATCAATGATGTTGCTATCAACAGGTTGAACCAGGTCTTTATTTACCAGCTCCATCAGACGAGAGATATCAACGGTCAGCAGAACGTCAGCCGGGCTGTATTCGCCTTCCTGCTCAACTTTCTCAGCCATACCTTTCTTAGCAAACTTCACGTTTACCTTGATACCTGTCTCCTTGGTGAACTGATCAAGCATTGGCTCAATCAGAAACGGCTGACGGTAAGAGTATACGTTCACTTCTTCTGCAGCTTGCGCTACGCCTGTACCCATAACTCCAAACATCAGTGCTGATGCAGTCAACAGCTTTTTCATATCCTTGATTCCCTAAAGTGCAAATTCAAATGAGAACGTTTATCAATGCGATTAGTATACACACCAAATATGCGTATGCAATACGTTATGTAACCGATAAATAGCAAAAAGCCCCGCATCCAAAGGATGCAGGGCTTGGTAAGCACCTAGAAATGTTACATATTATTTCACGCTAACAAACTCTGGGTAAGCATCTACACCACAGTCGTGGAAGTCCATGCCTTCAAGTTCTTCTTCTTCACCTACACGGATACCCATGGTGGCTTTCAGCACTGCCCAAACCGCCAGGCTTGCACCGAATACCCAAGCAAAGATAACTGCTGCACCGAAGATTTGTGCGCCGAAAGTCGCGTCAGCGTTGCTGAAAGGTACTGCCAGCAGACCAAACAGACCACAAGTACCGTGCACAGAGATTGCACCTACTGGATCGTCAATCTTCAGTTTATCCAGACCAACGATACTGATAACAACCAGTGCACCAGACAGACCACCGATAGTCAGTGCCGCGACTGGAGATGGTGACAGTGGGTCAGCAGTAATCGCTACCAGACCAGCCAACGCGCCGTTCAATACCATTGTCAGGTCAGCTTTACCCCAAGTGGCTTTACACACTGCCAGTGCCACAATAGCACCCGCTGCTGCTGCTGCATTGGTGTTCAGGAAGATTTGGCCAACTGCTGTTGCGTTTTCAAAGTCTGAAACCATCAGCTGCGAACCACCGTTGAAGCCGAACCAACCGAACCACAGGATGAAAGTACCCAGGGTTGCCAGTGGCAGGTTTGAGCCAGGGATTGGGTAGATTTGACCGTTCTTGCCGTATTTGCCTTTACGTGCACCCAGCAGGAGAACACCTGCCAATGCCGCAGCAGCACCCGCCATGTGAACAATACCTGAACCTGCGAAGTCGCTGAAACCAGCTTCTGACAGGAAGCCACCGCCCCACGTCCAGTAACCTTCCATTGGGTAGATAAACGCTGTCAGTACAACAGAGAACGCCAGGAAAGCCCAAAGCTTCATACGTTCAGCTACTGCACCAGAAACCACAGACATTGCAGTCGCTACGAAGACAACCTGGAAGAAAAAGTCAGATTCAAGAGAGTGGTCCGCGCCTTCGCTTTGAGTACCAATCAAGGCACCGAACGATGGCAGCCAGCCGCCTTCCGTGTTGTCGACATACATGATGTTGTAGCCCACCAGCAGGTAAGTCGTACACGCAATCGCATACAGACAAACGTTCTTAGTGAGAATTTCCGTGGTGTTTTTAGAACGCACCAGACCAGCTTCCAGCATGGCAAAACCTGCCGCCATCCACATTACAAGTGCACCTGAAATCAAAAAGAAAAAGGTATCGAGCGCGTAACGCAGCTCTGTCACAGTTGTAGTCAGTTCCATCTTTCTTACTCCCCTAAACCCTTAAATCGCTTCTGCGTCCATCTCGCCAGTACGAATACGTACAGCTTGCTGGAGGTCATAAACAAAAATCTTTCCATCGCCAATCTTGCCGGTCTGTGCCGCCTTGCTGATGGCTTCAATAATTTCGTCAACGTTTTCGCTATGCGCTGCAATTTCCAGCTTCACTTTAGGCAGAAAATCCACTTGGTATTCCGCGCCGCGATAAAGTTCTGTGTGGCCTTTCTGACGACCAAAACCTTTTACCTCTGACACTGTCATCCCATCTACGCCGACTTCAGCCAGTGCTTCACGCACATCGTCGAGCTTGAAGGGTTTGATAATTGCGTTGATCAATTTCATTACCGTCTCCTTGAACCAGAATTTAATTGTGTTCTGGTCAAGTAATAAACAAATGGCGTGCCAGTTTTTTATTTTATTATTATTCAGACACTTACCGTTAAATTGTAAATTCAATGATTTTTGGCGCACCATATTGGTGCGTGGAATTCACCGCAATCAGGCAATGCTGGGGAAAGTTGAGGGGTACGCACCAAAAAGTTGCGTCAGGAAAGTTGGACAATAGAAGGATAAAAGATTGGACTAACGGTCATCCTTTACCGTTATCTTTAAATATCAGTCAATTAGCGACCATAGCGGCGGATGAAGTCTTGCCATGCTTCAAGCACCAAAAGGAGGTCTTCCGGTCCACAAAGTGACACACTTTCCTCTTCATAGGCATGAAGGTCCACATCTGGCATCTCTTCATCACTACCTTCAAGCACGATATTGGCCTGCACCAAGGCTTCTTCCTGTGTCAGTTGCAGGAGGAACACTTTACCTGAGCGAGTCCATTCAACACCTTGCTCCATGACCAGCTTCAGATTTTCCAAAACTTCATCAATGGCATCATGGTCTGTGCCAAGTTCATCAACCAGCCAACGCCCCAGTGCCTCATGCCCCATTGATAGTTCCGCATGAAAGCTATCGTCTAAAGTATTGCGTCGAAATTCGTAGTCCACGTGTACCCTCCGATCATTGAGAGGCCATTGTTTATATTCTCTAATAAGATGCAACGCGTTTTTTCACTTATGAAGTTCACATATTTCATCAACAATGAAGCACCCTACTCATTGCGAAAAGTAATCTATGGGAAATATCAATATCCTTTCATAGCTATCCATGAAGATTACGCCAGACTTAGCCAACGCCATTGTCCAACGCGCGATAAAGATCATAAAAAATGCCCTGAATGTCATGGATGAGCAAGGTTACATCATTGCCTCTACCGATCATTCGAGGCTTCATCAACGCCACGAAGGCGCGATTCTGGCGCTATCCGAAAAGCGCACTATCGAAATTACTGACGAAATGCAGCACAACATGTGGGGCGTAAAACCCGGTGTTAATCTGCCCATATTTTTTAAGGATCAGGCCATCGGCGTGATTGGGATATCGGGAAGGCTGGAGGATGTCAGACAGTATGGCGAGCTGGTTAGGATGGCCGCCGAAATGACGGTTGAACATGCACACGAATTGGAATTATTAAGGTGGAGTGAAACCAGAAAAGAGGAATTTGTTCAGCAGTGGTTACAATACGAAACCAACGAAGATCATTTGCGTTCGATTGCCGCCAAGCTCAACGTCAACATGGATACGTCATTCGGCATTGCACTATGCCAGCACCCGATTGACATTGACCAACGCACCATCACCAAACAGCTCTCCCAGATCAATCCACACATTCTCAAGGCCAGCTGCAATAGCATGACTTTGGTCATTCTTGTTCCCCTTCAAGGCAAGAAACAGGAAACGCAGCACATGCACTGGGAGAAAAGTACGAAGCGCCTGCTAAAAGATATGAAAGGCACAAACAAATATCGCTGGGTGTTCAGCACTCCAGTTCATTCCATTGGTGGCGTGCGAAGTGCTTTTTCCGGATTATGCTCTTTACTCAACGGGTTGCCGGAAAACCAGCATTTAGCCAATATTTCTGATTATCCGCTGGCCGCCCTGCTTAATCCGATTTCCGAAACTTGGCAACTTGAACAAGTCGACAATATTCTCCAAACCATTACCGATAAAAATCCGGTTCTGTTGAGCACACTGCAAACGTGGTTCCTCCAGAACAGTGATATAGATAAAGCTGCTTCGTCGCTTTCCATTCACCCTAATACGGTGCGCTATCGCCTGAGGCAGATTGAGGAATGTACCGGTTTTTTACTGACAAACTTTCAGCATAAAGGGCTTCTTTATGCTGCTTTGACTATCAGGCCGACCTCACAATGGATTGTTACATTAAACAAAAAATGACGAAAAACAGCCGAGTAATTTGTATTTACAAACATAGTTTTCATCAATATCAGTCTGGAAAATACACACGATAACAACATAACAAATGCCATTACCCTACAAGGAGACTCACCCATGGAACTCGTTATCGTGTTATTGGTAGCCATCGCCTTTGTGGTGCTATCAACGTCCAAGTTTAAAATTCACCCCTTTCTCGCACTACTTGGTGCCGCCTTTTTAACTGCATTACTTTCGGGCCTGCCACTGGACAGTATTGCTAAAACCATCAGTGGTGGCTTTGGCGGTATTCTGGGCTATATCGGTCTGGTGATCATGCTGGGTACCATTATCGGTACTATCCTTGAACGCTCTGGCGCGGCCATCACGATGGCAGATACCATTATCAAACTGCTTGGTGATCGCTTTCCTAGACTGACCATGTCACTGATAGGTTATCTGGTGTCCATTCCCGTATTTTGTGATTCAGGGTATGTAATTTTGAACTCCCTAAAACGCGCCATGACCAAGCGTATGGGCGTTTCGGCTGTCGGCATGAGTGTTGCGCTTGCAACCGGCCTGTATGCCACACACACTTTTGTTCCGCCAACTCCAGGCCCTATTGCCGCAGCCGGTAACCTCGATCTGACAAACAATTTAGGGCTGGTCATTGGTTTAGGGCTGATTGTCGCGGCGGCTACCGCTCTGGCTGGTCTGGCTTGGGCAAACTACGCATCTTCACGCTACGAGTGTGGTGAAGATGACGAAGTAGCAGAGTGTTACGAAACGCTGAAAGCCCGCTATGGGAAATTACCAACAGCTGCTCAGGCCTTCTCACCTATCTTGATCCCTATCGTCCTCATCTGCCTCGGCTCAATCGCTAATTACCCAAGTGCTCCTCTTGGTGACGGCACATTAAAAACCGTACTGGCTTTCCTGGGTTCACCACTTAATGCACTGGTTGTTGGCCTATTCATTGCCCTACCACTGGTGAAAACATCGGAAGATAAACCAACGAAAGGTGAAGCGCTGACTGCTCAGGTTTCCGATGCGATTTCTACTGCTGCTCCAATCCTGCTGATCACGGGTGCAGGTGGCGCATTCGGTGCCGTGCTTAAAGCAACTGGTGTGGGGCCTCAACTGGGCGAGACGCTCTCTACTCTGGGCATCGGTCTGTTTATGCCATTTATCGTGGCCGCCGCTTTGAAAACAGCGCAAGGTTCATCAACCGTTGCTTTGGTCACCACATCTGCACTGGTTGCACCGATGCTAGGCGACCTAGGATTGGCGACCGAAATGGGACGCGTGCTGACCGTGCTGGCGATTGGAGCTGGAGCAATGACAGTCTCACATGCCAATGACAGCTTCTTCTGGGTCGTTACCCAGTTCAGCAAAATGTCGGTGAGCACTGCATACCGCGCGCAAACCATAGCCACCCTTATCCAAGGTATGACGGGCATTATCACCGTCTATATTCTTAGTTTAATACTTCTGTAATTTGTTTTTTGGAGCCCAAGAATGCATGTCGTCATTGCCCCTGACTCTTTTAAAGAAAGCCTGAGTGCCGCAGAAGTCGCTCAGGCCATAGAAAACGGCTTTAAGACTGTTCTTCCAACTTGTCGCTTCACCAAACTGCCCATGGCAGACGGCGGCGAAGGCACCGTGCAATCACTGGTCGATGCCACTGGCGGTAACATTATTCAAGTCAGTGTCACAGGCCCACTTGGTACACCCGTTGAAGGCTTCTTTGGTCTGCTGGGTGATGGCGAAACCGCTGTTATCGAAATGGCTGCCGCTTCAGGTCTTCATTTGGTTCCATCCAAAGAGCGCAACCCTCTGGTAACCACCAGCTTCGGTACGGGTGAACTGATTAAAGCAGCACTGGATCATGGCGCTAAGCACCTGATTGTCGGTATCGGCGGCAGCTCAACCAACGATGGTGGTGCAGGTATGGCTCAGGCACTTGGCGTTAAACTGTTGGACAAAGACGGACAAGCGATTGGCTTTGGTGGCGGCGCATTGGCAAGTCTTCACACCATCGATTGCAGCGATGTCGACTCACGCCTCAAGAGCGTGAAACTTGAAGTCGCTTGTGATGTCGACAACCCACTGTGCGGTGAAAAAGGCGCGTCAGCGGTTTTCGGTCCGCAAAAAGGGGCCACACCGGAGATGGTAAACACGTTGGATGCCAACCTTGCTATCTATGCTGACATAATGAAATCAGAGCTTGGCAGTGATGTGAAAAACTGCGCAGGTGCCGGTGCAGCAGGTGGTATGGGCGCAGCATTAATGGGCATTTTCAATGCCGACCTGCGTCCGGGTATCGAAATCGTCATGGATGCCGTTAACCTGTCTGAGCAGCTGAAAGATGCAGATCTGGTCATCACAGGCGAAGGCCGTATCGACAGCCAAACTATTCGCGGCAAAACCCCAATTGGTGTAGCACGCTGTGCCAAGCAATTTAACCTGCCAGTCATCGGCATCGCAGGTAGCATCACTCAAGATAGCGTTGTGGTGTATGACCACGGGATCGATGCGTTGTTCAGCGTGGTATCAGGTGCATGTACCTTGGAAGATGCGCTGGCTAATGCCAAAAAGAATGTTGAGCTGACCGCCCAGAATGTAGCGAGAACATTGAAGCTAGGCTCTAAGTCCTAGTCTCAGGAAATCAGTATCCCCCATAACGAACAAAGCCTCCCAATTGGGAGGCTTTCTTTTATCAGTTATTCAAGCATTAAACGGCTGCTTGAATAATCACTTCGTCCGCTTTCTTGGTGTATTGATCCATACGGTGGAAGTTCAGGTAACGGTAGGTATCTGCCGCTGTCGCATCGATTTGCTTCGCGTATTCCAGATACTCTTCAACCGTTGGGATACGACCCAAGATAGCACCAACAGATGCCAGCTCAGCAGAAGACAGGTAAACGTTCGCACCTGTACCCAGACGGTTCGGGAAGTTACGGGTAGAGGTAGACAGTACGGTTGCCTTATCAGCAACACGCGCTTGGTTACCCATACACAGTGAACAGCCCGGAGTTTCGATACGTACGCCTGCACGGCCATAGATACCGTAATAGCCTTCTTCGGTCAGCTGGTCACGGTCCATCTTAGTTGGTGGAGCTACCCAAAGACGGGTTTCCAGCGTGCCACCGAATTTATCCAGCAGTTTACCTGCTGCACGGAAGTGGCCGATGTTGGTCATACAAGAACCGATGAATACTTCATCGACCTTGTCGCCAGCAACGTCAGACAGCAGACGTGCATCATCTGGGTCATTTGGTGCACAAAGGATTGGCTCGTTGATCTCAGCCAGATCGATTTCGATCACTTCTGCATATTCTGCATCTGCGTCAGCTTCCATCAGCTCTGGGTTCGCCAGCCATGCTTCCATCGCAGAAATACGACGCTCGATGGTACGACGGTCGCCGTAGCCTTCGCTGATCATCCACTTCAGCATCACGATGTTAGAAGACAGGTACTCTGCCACTGACTCTTGAGACAGCTTCACAGTACAACCTGCAGCAGAACGCTCTGCTGATGCATCAGACAGTTCGAATGCCTGCTCAACCGTCAGGTGCTCAACACCTTCGATTTCCAGAATGCGACCAGAGAATGCGTTGATCTTACCGGCTTTCTCTACGGTCAGCAGGCCTTGCTTGATGGCGTAGTAAGGGATCGCATGCACAAGGTCACGCAGAGTGATGCCTGGCTGCATTTCACCTTTGAAACGAACAAGGATTGATTCTGGCATATCCAGAGGCATTACACCTGTCGCCGCTGCGAATGCAACCAGACCAGAACCTGCTGGGAATGAAATGCCCAGTGGGAAACGGGTGTGTGAGTCACCGCCGGTACCTACAGTATCTGGCAGCAACATACGGTTCAGCCATGAGTGGATAACACCATCACCCGGACGCAGGGAAACACCGCCGCGGTTCATGATGAAATCTGGCAGCGTGTGGTGAGTGTTCACATCAACTGGCTTAGGATACGCCGAAGTGTGACAGAAAGACTGCATAGTCAGGTCAGCAGAGAAGCCCAGACATGCCAGATCTTTCAGCTCATCACGGGTCATAGGACCGGTGGTGTCCTGAGAACCGACTGTAGTCATCTTAGGCTCACAGTAAGTACCTGGGCGGATACCTTCAACGCCACATGCCTTACCAACCATCTTCTGACCAAGGGTAAAGCCTTTGCCAGAGTCAGCCACTGGTTGTGGACGACGGAATACGTCAGATGGCTCCAGACCCAGCGCTTCACGTGCACGGTCTGTCAGACCACGACCGATGATCAGAGGAATACGGCCGCCCGCACGTACTTCATCGTAAAGTACATCGGTTTTCAGAGAGAACGTAGACAGCACGTCATCAGAGCCGTGGCTGCGAACTTCACCTTTGAACGGGTAGATATCAATCACATCGCCCATGTTCAGCTTGGAAACGTCCAGCTCGATTGGCAGTGCGCCAGCATCTTCCATGGTGTTGAAGAAGATAGGGGCAATTTTGCCACCCAGACAGAAACCGCCTGCGCGCTTGTTTGGAACGTTTGGAATGTCATCGCCCATGAACCAAAGCACAGAGTTGGTCGCAGACTTACGCGATGAACCCGTACCGACAACATCACCCACGTAAACCAGTTGGTGACCTTTTTCTTTCAGCGCTTCAATTTGCTTGATTGGGCCAACTACACCCGCTTGGTCTGGATTGATACCGTCGCGCTCGTTTTTCAGCATCGCCAGTGCGTGCAGTGGGATGTCTGGACGAGACCATGCATCTGGTGCTGGTGAAAGGTCGTCAGTGTTGGTTTCACCAGTCACTTTAAATACTGTCAGGGTGACTTTTTCAGGAACATTCGGCTTGGAAAGGAACCACTCAGCTTCCGCCCAAGACTCCATCACCTGCTTCGCAAATGCGTTACCCGCTTTCGCTTTTTCTTCTACATCGTAGAAAGCATCGAACATCAGCAGAGTGTGAGAGAGCGCTTTAGCCGAAATTGGCGCTAACTTATCGTCATCCAGCAGAGAGACTAACGGCTCGATATTGTAACCACCTTGCATGGTACCAAGCAGTTCGACCGCACGTTCTTGGCTAATCAGCGGAGAGCTATCTTCGCCCTTCGCTACAGCTGCCAGAAAGCAAGCTTTAACATAGGCTGCTTCATCAACACCCGGTGGGATACGGTTTTCCAGTAGATCGACAATGGTGCTTTCTTCACCGGCTGGTGGGTTCTTGAGCAATTCAATTAGGGCTGCGGTTTGCTCCGCATCAAGTGGTTTAGGGACGATGCCCTGAGCAGCACGTTCTTCGACGTGTTTACGATAGGCTTCAAGCACGACGTTTTCCTCATATTGCGGTCCGGCCGTCGCGGCCAGACATCCTTGGAATAAAGCTCGGCTCGCAGGCACCGGATGAAATGTAGGAGGTAGCTATCTTTCTATGGTGCCCTGCGTAACGGAGCAGGCATGTTATCACTTTTTAACCAAATTTTAAATTCCAGGCACGGAATGAAACAATTGGTTTATCAGTGAGAACGAAGCGGCCGCCTCGTTCTCTGCGTCCTTTAGAAGTGGGACCCGACTATAAAATAGAACGAATCGAGATCATTTTCTGTACGACCATAGGCGACAATGATGGGTCCCAACGGTGAATCGACCCCAGCAAATATACTGCCTGCCGTGTAAAACGGTATATCTTTTAGTGAAAAATCTGGGTTGTTCCACACTCCACCGTACTCAAGGGAAGTCCCTAAATACACAGGAGATTTAAACAAACCAAAGTCGTTATCCAGCAGGCGATAGCGGTAAACCAACGCACTGTAAGCGATATTGTTCGCCCAGAGCGAATCTCTTGGAATACCTGACAGGTTCAGAAAGCCCCCAAGCTCGTGAGGTTCAATAAGCACATTCCCGACACGCGCGTTGATGGTGCCGTATTTTGCTTTGCCGTAAAGGGTATGTTTTCGCCAGGTCTGGGCGTAAATTCCTTCCACGTTCAACACTGCCGCTTCGCTTTCTTCGCGATCACCCTGATAATCGACCTTGTCCTTTGCATAACCCAGAGAGGCGTCGATATATCCACCGATGTTTGGAAACACCCTGTTATCCAAGGTATCTAGCGTAAAGGAGAGATAGGGCATCGAACGTTCATAATCGCTCGTCAGGGACAGGCTGTTCGCCAACTTCTCTTCACCATAAACGTGACGGTAACCAAGCTTGAACTCTCCCCAAAGCTTTGGCTGCCAACCTACGCTGGCGTCCCCAATCACTTCGCTGTAGCGAGTACCGATGGCAAAGCTATCACTACCCAATACTGGCTCTTGATCACCACGGTAATAGGCATTGCGCTCTCTTACCTCCAATCCGCCGAGTATTTCAGCGAAGAAAGTCTGCTCTGCAGAAAACGGTATATACAGCTCGGCTTGGGCTTTCTTGTCAGAGCCCAACTCAAAGGTGGATCGCAGCTCTGCACCATAATCAGACAGCCCTGTGGTATTGATGCTGACACCTGCAGAGAAATTGGTGTCTGACTCGAAGTTATCTTCAAGAGCAAAGCGGAAGTCGACAAAATTCGGCCCCCAGCTCTTTTCGGCCACATCAACGACCAGTACGTTTTCCTTACCTTCCTGTTCAAGGTGATAACGCACGGTTTCAAAACGGTCGAGGGCGTAAAGATTCTGCACCGATTTCTCGAGATTTTCGGAATCCATTTTGCCCGTTTGTAGGTTTAGGCGAGCTTTAAGCACTTCGTCAGAGAAACTGGTGTCGTTATTAATCACGATACGATCAACATCCAGCGTATCCCCATAAAGCATCAGTCTGCGGCGCTTTTGTTTCTCTTCCACATACTCCTGATACTCACCAGAAGTCATGCTGATCCTTTCCAGAGCATCGCGGTTGACCATGGCAATCTCATAGCCTTTCTGCAGCGCTTCCGGCACACGATCAAATTCGGTGGTTTCCATGTCCCCGACATCAGGCGTCAGTAGGAAATCGCCTTTATCCATGTTAGAGATTTGCTTTTCCGTACTCTGGCGAACCATAAAGTTCACCAATTGGTTCATAACCTGAAGGTAAGAGCCAAGCTCTTCCGCTGGGTAATAGTCGGTACTGATATCAACGGCAATAACTATATCTGCGCCCAGTGCTTTTGCCACATCCACTGGCAGATTATTCACGGGACCGCCATCAACGAGATAGTGGCCTTCGAGCTCTACGGGAGGTAACGCCCCCGGAACCGCCATACTCGCCAGCATGGCTTCGGTCAGTTGACCATCACCGATCACCACAGGGATCAGGCGTTCAATGTCTGTGGCCACAGCGCGGTAAGGCACCACCATTTGGTCAAACGATTCAAAGGAAGGCAGATTGCCCGTCGACTCTCGAAGAATACGGATCATATTCTGACCCTGTACAACCCCTTGGGGTGTTTTTAGACTTTTAAAGTCGAAGCCAAGGTTAGTGGAGAGGTTGTAGCGATCTTCATGTTCTTTGTCGCGGATGCGCCTATCCCCCCGGTAAACCCTGTCTTGATAACCTTCATTCCAATCCAGGGATTCCATCATAGCGCCGATTTCATCCGCGCTCATGCCCGTGGCATAAAGTCCACCTACATAGGCACCCATACTGGTACCGGCAATGTAGTCGACAGGGATATGCATTTCTTCCAATGCCTTAAGCACACCCACGTGCGCCGCGCCTTTCGCGCCTCCCCCACCAAGCACCAATCCAACTGTTGGTCTTTGAGAATTATTTTCCGCAAACGCTAAAGATGCAGACAGCGTGGCCGACAACAGAATCACTGCAGTAACCAACCTGCCCTTTAGAAGCCTAATCAACATTTTTTTGCTGCCTTGCAATTTTGATGTTCCTTAAAAGCGACACATAACGCCGAGCTCATATCGGCACCACGGAGAAAAGTATGAATTTCACGCGGTTAACTATAAAACAGAAACTCATTTTCGCGATGATCTCAGCGGTTATCGCATCCACCACCCTCGTCAGTTTCCTGAGTCTCACCAAAGCCCACGATATGGTAGAGGCGCGTCTGCTCGACAATGAGCTGCCGCTACTTCTCACCAATATCCGTGAAGAAGTGGAGCAAAGTGTCACCCAACTGAAAGCCGCCGCAGAGCAACTGGCCAGCATGCCAATGATGGCAACCGCCGTTCAGGCTGCGGGAGACCCTCGCGCGAAATCAGATATCGTCGACACCCTTCAGTCACTTAAACAACAATACCAGTTAACGGATGCTTCTGTCGCCAATCGTGCAAACGGTGACTACTGGAACCAGGACGGCTTTCTACGCCAGCTGAAACCAGAAGACAGTTCCTGGTTCTTTAAACTGGTCAGCAGCGGCAAAGCACGCACCACCAGCGTATACCGGGAAGATAACGGCGACCTGAAGCTGTTTGTAAACTACCAACAGCTTAACGGCCCCCTATTGGCTGGTCTGTCCCGCTCGATGGATAAAATGGTCAGCTTTTTGAACCAGTTCAAAGTTGAGCAAAGCGGTTTTGTGTTTATGGTTTCTCGCGATGGTCGTGTGCAATTGCACCGCGACAGTGTCCACATGGGCAACAGTAACATCGCGCAGATGTATCAGGAAAATGTTCGCGACCTGTTAATTCAACGTGACTTTAACCTGATTGAAGCCTCAACCAATGAGCGTGATGTTCTGTTGGCCTCTAGCTACATCCCTTCTCTTGACTGGTTTGTCGTGGCGGAAGTACCTACCGATGAGGTTTACGATGAGCTCACCAGCACGGCGCAACAGATCATTCTGCTGTCCGTCTTGGTGTGTGCGCTGATTGCTGTTGCTGCGGTATTCCTTGCATCAACCATCACCCGTCCTATCTCCGATCTGGCGAAAGTTTTCCGTGATATCGGTGAAGGTGAAGGCGATCTCCGCCAACGTCTTGAAGTCAAAAGCAACGACGAAATCGGCCAGCTTGCGCAGGGCTTCAATGGTTTCGTCAGCAAAATCCATCAGGTGGTGGGTGACGTAGCTGCCACCAGTCAATCACTGAACAACTCGGCATCTGTCGTGGCTGAACAAGCACAAATGACCCAGAATCAGAGCCAAAGTCAGCGTGACCGTACCATGTTGGTGGTTACTGCCATCAATGAAATGGGAGCGACGGTAAACGAAATCGCGGCCAATGCTGCCCATGCGGCGGATTCAGCCAACAATGCCGCGAATGAAACGGCGACGGGCCAGAGCGTGGTCATGTCGGCGCAAGATAATATTCAGCAGCTGGCCACTGACATGAACAACATGGCAGAAGTGATCCGCAAACTGGCAGGCAACACTCAGCAAATCGGCGGTATTCTGGACGTGATTCGTGGTGTTTCGGAACAAACCAATTTACTGGCGCTGAATGCAGCGATTGAAG
>NZ_LASY01000005.1:0-23054 GCF_000973155.1 Grimontia sp. AD028
GCCGTACCGATTTGAGTGGGTGTTTCCGCTGTGGAAGCCGCTCTCCGTGTCGGTGAGGCGGCATTATAGGGAGGTCTGAAATTCTGGCAAGGGCTTTTTTGAGGTTTTTTATGAAAAACGATGCGTTCGATTACTTTTCGCCCAAAGCGGCATTAAAGTGCATTAAAACGAACAAGAATTGCACTCTTTCCTGCATCAAGATAGTCTGTTTTCAATCATCCTTATTTGGAATTCTCTATGTCTTCTGTACTTCGCAGCTATAAAGGTATCCTTCCAACAGTCGGTGAACGCGTTTACCTCGACCCTTCTTCTGTATTAGTTGGCGATATTACTCTTGGTGATGACGCAAGCATTTGGCCTTTGGTTGCTGCACGCGGTGACGTTAACCACATCCGTATCGGCCAGCGGTCTAACATTCAGGATGGCTCAGTACTTCATGTCACCCATAAAAACAAAGAAAATCCAGAAGGCTATCCGCTAATCATTGGTGATGACGTGACCGTCGGGCACAAAGTCATGCTGCATGGCTGCACCATCGGTAATAAAGTGCTGGTCGGTATGGGCGCGATTGTTCTTGATGGTGCTGTAATAGAAGATGAAGTCATGGTGGGTGCGGGCAGTTTGGTCCCACCTGGTAAACGCTTAGAGTCTGGTTTTCTCTATGTGGGCAGTCCGGTAAAACAAGCGCGCCCTTTGAAAGAAGCGGAACGCGCCTTTTTGCAGAAATCGTCTGATAACTATGTTGTCACGAAAAATGAGTACATCGCAGAGCTCGAAGGTTAACGCACCCAGATCTCACCAGACGCATTGAAGCCTTCCTCTTCAATGGCTTCTTCTGCTAACTCTTCCAGATCGAAGCGGTTCCCGGCAAACGCTGCCAGAATCGCTTCTTCTGTATTCAAAGCTACTCGCTCTCTCTTTTCCAGATCAACAATCGAGATAAAGCAGGCAATCAAGGAGCCTGCTTGCTGCGCATCAAAGCGGACAGCACATTTTTCAGTATCGACCTGTTGTAGGTCAGGGAAAAGGATGTTCTGGTTCATCTGCACTTCATCTATTCAGCAAGATTACGGCGAAGCTCTCTCAGTACCTGCCCGGTGCCCGGCCTGATACCACGCCAAATCGTAAAACTCTCTGCCGCTTGTCCCACCAGCATACCCAATCCGTCAACCACACGGGCGGCACCGTTATCCAGAGCCCATTGATTACTGCTGGTCACGCCTGAGCCATATACCATGTCATAAACCACAGTTTGACTGCCAAAAACAGTCGGTGAGATTTGTGGGTGTTCTCCTGAAAGGCTGGCAGATGTGGAATTCACCACCACATCAAACTCTCCTTCAAGCGATTCAAAGCTGGTTGCCGACACACTGCCGTTATCCGCAAATAGTGATGCCAGCATCTCGGCTTTACTGGCAGTCCGGTTGGCAATCACCAGTTGAGCGGGCTCGTGAGCCAGTAAGGGAAGGATCACTCCCCTCGCTGCGCCACCTGCACCAAGCAGTAAGATCTTAGCGCCTTCGAGTTGGACATGGTGACTCAGCAGATCCTGCACCAGGCCTTCCCCGTCTGTGTTATCGCCGAGAATGCCGCCATCGTCGAGCTTTTTCAGTGTGTTGACCGCGCCAGCTAACTTGGCTCGCTCGGTCAGCATAGTGGCCAACTTAAACGCCTCTTCTTTAAAAGGCACAGTGACGTTACATCCTTTGCCGCCACTGTTAAAAAAGGCAGTTACCGCTTCCTCAAAACCACCGATTGGTGCTTCGAGCGTTTCATAATTCATTGCCTGCGCAGTCTGGCGCGCAAACAAGGTGTGTATAAAAGGGGACTTACTGTGTGAGATCGGGTTGCCGACAACGACATATTTATCCACGACTTTGTTTTCCTTGAATTACCATTCCCTTGGTTTCAAAAACTCTGTGTAGAGCTTCTCTTCAGCAGATCCCGGCTCAGGCTCGAATCCATACTCCCAGCGCACCAGTGGTGGCATAGACATTAGGATTGATTCTGTCCGTCCGCCGCTTTGTAGACCAAACAGAGTGCCACGATCGTAGACAAGATTAAACTCAACATAGCGCCCACGGCGATAAAGTTGGAATTCACGCTCACGTTCACCGTAGGCGGCATCTTTGCGCTTCTGCACGATCGGGAGGTAAGCGTCGAGGTAACCTTCACCCACTGCTTTAATGTAATCGAAAGACGCGTCAAATCCCCACTGGTTCAAATCATCAAAGAAAAGACCACCGATACCACGGGTTTCGTTACGGTGAGGTAGGAAGAAATAACGATCACACCAAGCTTTGTGCTCAGCATAAACATCTGCGCCGAAGGGCGCACAAATAGACTTCGCGGTTTGGTGCCAGTGGACACAATCTTCTTCTAAAGGATAGAAAGGCGTGAGATCGAAGCCACCACCAAACCACCAAACCGGGGCTTCCCCTTCTTTTTCAGCAATGAAGAAGCGGACATTAGCGTGGGAAGTCGGGACATTCGGGTTTTTCGGGTGCACCACCAAAGACACACCCATGGCTTCAAAGCCTCTGCCTGCCAGTTCAGGACGGTGCGCCGTCGCCGAGCCTGGCATTTTGTCCCCAAACACGTGAGAGAAGTTCACGCCAGCCTGCTCAAATACATTGCCATCGCGAAGCACCCGGCTTTTACCACCGCCGCCCGCGGGTCTTTCCCAGCCATCTTCCTCAAATGTCGCACCGCCGTCTTCTTTTTCCAGCGCCGCACATATCGTGTCCTGCAACGACAGCAAAAAGCGCTTAACCGCCTCTTTATCAACCTGCTGAGGAAGGTTCTGATTCTCCACGTGATTTCCTTGTACTTTTATTTAGCCCTGACGAAGCACCTTACCAGAACGCGCATCTCGGATCTCGGTGGGCTTGTCACGTCCGCCAATTTTTCCTTCTAAAACATTCGGCACACGGCTACCCAATTGCTCTACCACTTCTGATACACTGCGACACGGCTCTTCACCGCTGAGGTTTGCACTGGTTGATGTGATGGGTTTGCCATAAGAAAGACACAGTTCGCGAACATCCGGATGATCGGAAACGCGCACAGCGACAGTATCAAACTGCCCAGTCACCCAGTCGGTGATCTTCTTGCCAGCCGGCATGACCCAGGTAACGGGACCCGGCCAGGTTGCTAAAACCTCGGCTTTCACCTCTTCGCTCAGGCTATCGAAGTCAATGTATCCGTCTAACTGGGAAAGCTCTGCTGCGATCAGAATGAGGCCTTTGGCCTTATCACGCTCTTTCACATCTAAAAGCGCCTGAACAGCGGCTGAGCTGTCCGGGTCACAACCCACACCAAATACCCCTTCTGTGGGATATGCGATAACTTCCCCGCGCGCCAACGCTGCCACGCATTGCTCAACATTCGCCAATGCTCTTCTCCTGCCTCTACCCGAAAAAATTCGGCTTACTATGACTAACTTTACCCGACGTTCTCAACACTTTTGTCACAAATCGAAACAGACTTTCTATCAATCCCGTTTATATCAGGCATCCAAACAGCAGCAAACAGACTGACGCAAACGTTTTCCTTGCTGCTTTTTGCCGATATAATGCGCCCACTTTCCATGTTTCAGCGGTTAACGAGCATTTACAGGAGTTACTATGAAAGTCGGCATCATCATGGGTTCTAAGTCAGACTGGCCAACCATGAAAAACGCAGCAGATATGCTGGATCACTTCGGCGTCGCCTACGAAACCAAAGTGGTTTCCGCCCACCGCACTCCTGGCCTGCTCGCAGATTATGCCAGCGAAGCTGCTTCACGTGGCCTGAAAGTGATTATTGCCGGCGCAGGTGGTGCTGCTCACCTACCTGGGATGACCGCTGCATTTACCAGCCTTCCTGTACTGGGTGTACCGGTTCAGTCAAAAGCACTGAAAGGGATGGATTCGCTACTTTCTATCGTTCAAATGCCAAAAGGTGTGGCAGTCGGTACGCTGGCGATTGGTGATGCGGGTGCCGCGAATGCCGGTCTGCTTGCGGCACAAATTCTGGCCACTAATGATGCAGAGCTGATGGCGAAAGTCGACGCTTTCCGTCAGAACCAAACAGACACCGTTCTCGCTAACCCTGACCCATCGGTAGATTAATCATGAATGTGCTGGTTCTCGGTGCCGGACAGCTGGCACGTATGATGGCGCTGGCAGGTGCCCCCCTAAACCTTAAGATTAGCGCGTACGATGTGCGAAGCGGCAACCTTGTACATCCGGTCACGCTGGAAGTACTTGGGCAAGGTCTGGAAAACGGGATTGCCGATGCCGACGTGATTACTGCCGAGTTTGAACACATCGCGCCGGACGTACTGGAAGTCTGTCAGGCCAGCGGTAAATTTTACCCTGGTGAAACAGCAATACTGACCGGTGGCGACCGCCGTCTGGAAAAAGCATTGCTGGATAAAGCAGGTGTAGCCAATGCCCGTTATCAGGTGATTGAATCCCGCGCTGATTATGACAAGGCAATCGCCAACATTGGCCTTCCACTCATCCTGAAAAGCGCCCTTGATGGCTATGACGGCAAAGGCCAATGGCGCCTGAAGCCAGATTCAGATATTGAATCAGTGTGGCAGGATATCGACCAGTTCCTCAAAACCTCTCCACAAGGTGCGCGTCAGTGTGTGATTGCCGAAGAATTTGTGCCATTTGACCGCGAAGTGTCATTAATCGGTGCGCGCAATGCCAAAGGCGATTTGGAAATTTACCCACTGACCGAGAATATCCACACCAACGGTATCTTGAGCGTGTCGGTGGCAGCCGGTGACAATGATGCAGTACAGGCGCAGGCTGAAGCCATGTTTAAAGCGGTGGCAGACACACTGGATTATGTCGGCGTACTGGCGATTGAATTTTTTGATGTCGGCGGCAACCTGAAAGTAAACGAGATAGCGCCGCGCGTGCATAACTCCGGTCACTGGACACAGCAAGGTGCTGAGGTCTGCCAGTTTGAGAACCATCTTCGCGCTGTCTGTGGCTTACCGCTTGGCAGTGCCAAACGCATCCGTCCGACTGCGATGATCAACATCGTCGGTGAAGTGACTGTCCCGACAGGTGTCATGGGACTGGCGCATGTGCATTGGTACGACAAAGCGCCGCGACCGGGCCGCAAGATTGGCCACATCAACCTGTGCGCAGACAATGCAAAGGCGTTAGGTGAAGCGCTTCAGAAAGTCGCCAAACACTTGGACGACGCTGAGTTTCCCGCCCTTCAAAGTGCCGCAGAAACATTAAGCTGAATGAGCCAAGCCCAAAACGAGAAAAGCCGCTGCTAGCGGCTTTTCTTTTTCTCATACCAGATAAATCTACTTCGGGTCATTGCCCCTGTTTGTGCTGACACTTTTTATCCGCACAGACTTTCACGATGCCCGCCGCCAGCTTTTTCTCAAGCAGCAGCGGATATCCGCAAACCTCACAGTTGCCCTTGATAGGCTTAAGGTTCACGGCGAATTTGCATTTCGGGTAAGCGTCACACGCATAGAAGGCTTTACCAAAACGCGATTTCTTCTCGTGCAACTTTCCTTTGCGGCACTCAGGACAGCTGATGTCCATGGTCTCCGCTTCAGGTTCCTGATCGCGCTTTTCGATATGTTGGCATTCCGGATACGCCGAGCAGCCGATAAACATGCCGAAGCGTCCTTGGCGGAGCACCAACTCGTTGCCACATTCCGGGCAAGGCATGCCAAGCTCTTTCACTATGTGCCCGTCATTGTGGTTCAGTGACTCGATGAAATCACAAGCCGGATAGCCAGTACACGCTTTGAAAGGGCCGCGTTTACTGTGTTTGATAACAAGAGCGCTGCCACATTTAGGGCAGCGCTCTTCGTTTTCCAGCGCATGTTCATGGGCGCTGAACAGGGAATCGTCAATTTTTCCAGCCAAAACAGACCAGCCTCAAATCAGTGAAGGTATTCATCTTCCGCTGTGCTGTAGAGTAACTCTTCCATTTGATCGTACGCGCGCTCGTTGCCGGGCACGTTAAACAGCACCATCAGGATCACCCATTTCAGATCTTCCAGCACAAATTCCTGCGTATCGAGTTCCATAACACGGTCAATCACCATTTCACGGGTTTCAGGGCTCAGTACGCTGATTTGCTCAAGGAAAGTCAGAAAACCTCGGCTCTCGGTATCCAGTCGATCCATCTCTTTCGGGGTATAGATACGAACAGAAGTGAGCGCGCCGCCAGTAAGGTATGGGGTTTTGTCGGCGTCTTGAAGTAGCGCCAGCTTTTCAAGCCAGTTCAGCGCTTTGTAAATATCATCTTGATGAAATCCAGCTCTGGAGAGTTCATCAGCCAGTTCGTCCTGATCCACCATCAACTCAACATCGCTGTGGATATAGGTTTCAAACAGGTACATTAAGATGTCCATCATGGCTATCCCCTCCTCGTTCTGACATAACCACCGGGTACCGCTGTTACCAGCCCCTGTAGCTCAAGCTCTAACAACTGCATCATGATTTCGTGAACGGGTTCATCGCAGATTTCTGCAAGCACATCGACACACCTTGCTTCATTTCCTACGTTAGCCAACAGTTCAGGAAATGGCAATTCTTCTTGCAAAACTTGGGCCTGAGCGACCTCCAACTGGTGGTTAATTGCACAGCCGGCCAATGCGCCAACCTGCTCTAAAATCTCGTCTACCGATTCCACCAAAAAAGCGCCCTGCTTTATCAAGCCGTTACTGCCTTTCGCATGCGGGTTATGGATTGAGCCCGGTAAAGCAAAGACATCCCGCCCTTGTTCAAGCGCCAGCCTGGCGGTGATCAACGAACCACTCTTCATTGCCGCTTCCACCACCAGCACTCCTGTAGATAGACCGCTGATAATGCGATTTCGTCTCGGGAAAAATGCAGGTTTTGGCGGCGACCAGGGCCAAAGCTCTGACACCAGTGCGCCATTATCCCTGATATCGTCAGACAGTTGACGGTGTCTGGCAGGATAAATTTTCTCAAGCCCCGAGCCCAACACGGCAATGGTTTTCCCTTTGCCATCGAGTGCGCCGCGATGAGCACGGCCATCAATACCCAATGCCAAACCGCTGGTCACGACGACATCGTGAGCGGCAAGCTCTTTGGCAAACGCGTGGGCCAGTGACAAGCCATCGTTGGATGCATGACGACTGCCAACCATCGCGAGTTGCGGCAGTGACAGTATATGGGGATCGCCGTCGACAAATAAAAGAGGGGGAGCACCACTGATTTGTTTTAACAGATAAGGATAACGGGAATCGGTCAGCGAGATGATATGCCTGCCCGGTGCTGATGCCCAGGTCAGGCATTTGTCGATAATGGAAAAGTCAGGTTGTCGCAGCGCCTGAGTTTGAGCGGGCTTTAAGCCAAGTGCTGCTAGCTCGATGTCCTCCAGCTCGTCCAGTTTGTGCGGTGGGTACCGGCTGATGATCTTACTGACCGCCTGACTGCCGAGGCGGGGAACAGCGGCGAGCCTAAGCCACCACTCAAGCTCGCGAGACATCTTATCCTTCCGCTGCGATAACCGGCATATCCGCTTTCAGTGGCTTATCGGCTTCCACCACCATAGCAAGACTAAAGAAAGGATAGCTGCGGATAACCAATAAAGTGCCTGCCGATGTTGATGGCAAGACTTTCACCACATCGCCGCCACCATTGTCGATATCGCTGTCGTAGCGCATGTCACCCTTAGTGCCTTTCATTGCCACACCCGGCACCACCACCGAAAGGGTATGCCCTTCATTCAGGCCGTCCTGTTCGCCCAGATCGACCACTACGATTTGACGGTGTCCAACATAGTTGCTGCCGTAAAGGTGTCCGACCATTCTGCCCTCAACACCCTCAGGCGCGGGTTTAGGGTGGAAAATCTCTCCGGTTTTCGCACCAAGCGCAGGCAATAGAATATCGTTAGGTTTGATTTCCTGATTTTGGCGGGTCAGCGTCATCTCAGCAATATCATCGAGTGAGCGCACCAGCTTGGCTTCACCGACTTTCTTAAGGCTTATCATGCGAACGATCGCATCACCCTTTTCCCGCTGGAAATCCGTCACAGTGCGGTAAATAAACCACTCTTCTGTGTCTAAAGACTTATCAACAAAAAACGGCGTGCGTTTAGAGATATAACTCCATCCTTCCTGCGCGCCCAATACTCGCGGAGCGAGCAAATACTCACGTTCATGAATGAGGGTGTCATAGGTCAAGAACTGGCGTAGAACCGATGGCGAAGTACTGTTGATAGGGGTTGAATCGGTACGGTTAGCCCCTGCCATATAAGAAAGCACAGGTTTGCCATCAAGCCAGCTCAGGCGAAGTTTGTCGCCCGGATAAATAAGATGAGGATTTTTGATTGCCGGATTGTGTTGCCAAAGCGTCGGCCAGTGCCAAGGTTTTTCAAGATACAGGCCCGCAATATCCCAAAGGGTATCGCCTTTTTTCACGGTATAGTTTTCAGGCGCATCAGCGCTCAAACGCACTTCTGACGCAGCTATCACGCCTGGCAGCCCCAGCGCCAGACAAAAAATGATAAGCTTTTTAAACATCCCTTGTCTCCAAAAGCGTACTTTCGATTTGGATGCTGTCATTTGAATAGCAAAATGTCTAGAATTAGCCCAATTACCGAAGCCGGATACGGCGCAGTTCAACATATTTAAGAGACGTTTATGAGTGTATTACAGGTTTTGACCTTCCCGGACGATCGCCTACGCACGGTGGCGAAACCGGTAGAAAGCGTCACACCAGAGATCCAGACCATTGTTGATGACATGCTGGAAACCATGTACGACGAAGAAGGCATTGGCCTTGCTGCGACCCAGGTGGACATCCACCAGCGCATCGTTGTGATTGATATTTCAGAAACCCGCGATGAGCCGATGGTGCTGATCAACCCGGAAATTCTTGAGAAGCGCGGTGAAGATGGCATTGAAGAAGGTTGTCTGTCTGTTCCTGGTGCACGCGCACTGGTTTCACGAGCATCAGAAGTGACGGTTAAAGCACTGGATCGCGACGGCAACGAATACCAATTCGAAGCGGATGACCTTCTGGCTATCTGTGTTCAGCACGAACTGGACCACCTTGAAGGCAAACTGTTTGTTGATTACCTGTCGCCCCTGAAGCAACAGCGCATCAAACAGAAGCTGGAAAAAATCAAACGCGCCAACCAAAAAGCCAGCTGAGGTTTCCTTGAGCGACTCATTGAAAATCGTATTTGCCGGTACGCCGGATTTCGCCGCCCGTCATCTGGCGGCGTTGTTGTCTTCGCACCATGAGGTAGTAGCGGTTTATACCCAGCCTGACCGTCCGGCGGGCCGTGGTAAGAAATTGACTGCCAGCCCAGTCAAGCTGCTGGCGCAGGAACACAACATTCCTGTTTATCAGCCAGCAAGCCTGAAAGCGGAAGACGCGCAGCAAGAGCTAGCTGCCATTGGTGCTGACATCATGGTCGTAGTGGCTTATGGCCTGCTGCTACCTAAAGTGGTGCTGGACACACCTCGCCTCGGCTGTATCAATGTTCACGGCTCTATCCTGCCACGCTGGCGTGGCGCTGCACCTATCCAACGCTCAATCTGGGCGGGCGATGCAGAGACAGGCGTCACCATCATGCAGATGGATGAGGGTCTGGATACCGGCGATATGCTGAAAATCGCAACCCTGAACATCGACGCCAAAGAAACCAGTGCCACGCTTTATGAAAGATTGGCGGAAATGGGCCCTGAAGCCTTGGTAGAGTGTCTGGGCGATATCGCTTCTGGCAAAGCCGTTGCTGAAAAGCAGGACGATGAGCTTGCCAACTACGCGAAAAAACTCAGCAAAGAAGAAGCACAAATCGACTGGACCATGAGCGCCGACGCGATTGAACGTTGCATCCGCGCCTTTAACCCATGGCCGATGAGTCACTTCTCTGTGGCGGACAACAACATCAAAGTCTGGGATGCCGAAGTCGAAGCAGAAGACAGCGGCAAAGCGCCGGGCACCATTTTGTCCGCCGACAAGAAAGGTATCCGAGTGGCAACCGGAGAAGGTGTGTTGCGCCTGACATCCATCCAGCCACCGGGCAAAAAAGCCATGAGCGCGGCAGACATTCTGAACTCCCGCCGCGACTGGTTTGAACCTGGCACCCAACTGTAATTGAGAAGGCCAGCTTGCTGGCCTTTTTTAGTGGCTCGCATTCACGTGAGCAAACACTGAGGTATATTCATGAACGTTAGAGCTGTCGCTGCACAGGTTATTTATCAGGTTGTCGACCAAGGACAATCCCTGTCAGCCGCCCTGCCGCCTGCCCAACAAAAAGTCGCCCCGCGCGATGGCGCCCTGCTGCAGGAGATCTGCTACGGCGTGCTGCGCTGGCTGCCGCGTCTCGAATCCATCACCCAATCACTGATGGACAAGCCACTCAAAGGCAAGCAACGCGTTTTCCATCATTTGATTTTGGTCGGCCTGTACCAGCTCAACTACATGCGCATTCCAGCCCACGCGGCGGTCGCAGAAACCGTGAATGCCACCAAGGTGCTGAAAAAACCTCAACTCCGCGGCCTTATCAATGCCGTGCTACGTAATTACCAACGCAATCAGGAAGCTTTAGATGCAGCCGCTGTCGCGCACGACGCCGGAAAGTACGGTCACCCTGGCTGGTTGCTTAAACTGCTACAAAAAGCCTATCCAAGTGATTGGGAGCAGGTGGTTGAAGCCAACCATGAAAAGGCGCCAATGTGGCTGCGTGTTAACCGCACCCATCACACCCGCGATGCTTACAAAGCGCTTTTGGATGAAGCAGGCATTGAGACCGCAATCCATCCTGAAGCGGAAGATGCACTGAAACTGGCAACACCTTGTGATGTCACTGCCCTCCCTGGCTTTTCAGAGGGCTGGGTCTCGGTGCAGGACGCTGCTGCGCAGCTGTCGGTCGACTACCTTAAACCTCAGGCTGGCGAGCTCATCCTTGATTGCTGCGCTGCGCCGGGCGGAAAAACCTGCCACATCCTTGAGCACGAGCCAACGGCAAAGGTTGTGGCAATGGATGTGGACGCCACCCGTCTTACCCGAGTGGAAGAAAACCTCAAACGCCTGAAGCTTGACGCACAGGTGATTTGTGGCGATGCCCGTACTCCGGGTGAGTGGTGGCAGGGTGAGCAGTTTGATCGTATTCTGCTCGATGCACCTTGTTCAGCTACCGGTGTAATCCGCCGCCATCCGGATATCAAGTGGCTTCGCCGCGCCGACGACATCGATCAGTTAGTGTCGCTGCAGTCTGAAATTCTTGATGCAATGTGGGCGCAGCTGAAAACTGGTGGTACGCTGGTCTATGCGACGTGCTCGGTCACCCCGCAAGAAAATGCAGAACAGGTGAAAGCTTTCCTCGCCCGCGCGTCAGATGCGACATTGGAAACGGGCACACCTGAACAACCGGGCCGACAAATCCTGCCTGGTCAGGAAAACATGGATGGATTCTATTACGCCGTCCTCAAAAAAGCATAATAGAGTCAGCGCGGGCAGCAACCTCTGCCCGCGATAACAATAAAAAATTGAACCGAGGTTCACGCAGACGTTATGAAAATCATCATCTTGGGGGCTGGACAGGTCGGTGGCACACTGGCTGAAAATCTGGTGGGCGAAAACAACGACATCACCATCGTCGATAAAGACCCCGAGCGACTCAGGGAACTGCAAGACAAATACGATCTCCGCGTCATCCAAGGCTACGCCAGCCACCCTTCCACCTTACTGGAAGCGGGCGCGCAGGATGCTGACATGCTGGTTGCGGTCACCAACTCCGACGAAACCAACATGATTGCCTGTCAGGTTGCCTTCACTCTGTATAACACGCCGAACCGTGTTGCCCGTATCCGAAGCCCGGAATACCTTGCCACCAAAGACCAACTGTTCCAGACCGATGCTTGCCCGGTTGAATATCTGATTGCCCCAGAAGAGTTGGTGACTCAGTACATCCAGCGTCTGATTGAATACCCTGGTGCGCTGCAAGTGGTGAACTTTGCCGATAACAGAGTCGGCCTGGTTGCCGTAAAAGCCTACTACGGTGGCCCGCTTGTAGGTAATGCGCTATCAGCCCTTCGCGAGCACATGCCGCATGTTGATACCCGCGTGGCGGCTATTTTCCGTCGTGACCGCCCTATCCGTCCGCAAGGCACGACCATTATCGAAGCAGACGATGAAGTCTTCTTCGTGGCAGCAAGTAACCACATCCGCTCGGTGATGAGTGAGCTTCAGCGCCTTGAAAAGCCTTACAAGCGAATCATGATTGTCGGTGGTGGTAACATTGGTGCCGGTCTCGCACGAAGCCTTGAACGCTCTTACAGCGTGAAGCTGATTGAACGCAACCCACGACGCGCAGAGCAGCTTTCGGAAATTCTCGAGAACACCATCGTATTCTGTGGTGATGCTGCGGATCAGGAGCTCTTAAGCGAAGAGCATATCGACCAGATTGACGTGTTCATTGCGGTCACCAACGAAGATGAATCCAACATCATGTCAGCCATGCTGGCCAAGCGCCTGGGCGCCAAAAAGGTGATGGTATTGATTCAACGCGGTGCTTATGTGGACTTGGTACAGGGCGGTGCGATTGATGTGGCGATATCACCGCAGCAAGCCACCATTTCAGCGCTGCTGACCCACGTGCGTAAAGCCGACATCGTGAACGTGTCATCGCTACGCCGCGGTGCAGCAGAAGCGATTGAAGCCATCGCTCACGGAGATTCCAACACCTCTAAAGTTGTGGGACGTGCTATTGGCGACATCAAACTGCCACCGGGTACCACCATTGGTGCGATCGTAAGGGAAGAGGAAGTCCTGATCGCCCACGATAAAACCGTTATTCAGCAGGACGATCACGTGGTGATGTTCTTGGTGGATAAGAAGTATATTCCGGATGTGGAAAGGCTGTTCCAGCCAAGTCCATTCTTCCTCTAAAGATAAAACGCATCACAGTGTATGGTTAACTTCAAACCGGTACTGTTCGTCATAGGGCTGGTCTTATCCAAGATCGCCCTATTTATGTATGTACCCACCCTAACTGCCTTTTTCACCGGTACCGCCGGTTTTCTCGACTTCGGCCTTTCGGTCATCATCACCCATGTCGCTGCATTTGCCTGTCTGACGCTTGGTAAAACCGAGGATTTCCGTCTCAACGCGCGCGACATGTTTGTTATCACCACCATGGTGTGGCTGATTGCCAGTGCTTTCGCCGCCTTGCCCTTTGTCTTCATCAACCACATCAGCTTTACTGACGCTTACTTCGAGACCATGTCAGGTATCACTACCACGGGCTCTACGGTGCTGAGCGGTCTTGATGATATGGCGCCATCGATCCTGCTGTGGCGTTCCATCTTGCAATGGCTCGGCGGCGTCGGATTCATCGTGATGGGCGTGGCCATCCTGCCGTTTCTGAATGTCGGAGGTATGCGCCTGTTTCAGACCGAGTCTTCCGACTGGTCCGCTAAATCCAGTCCACGTACCAAAAACGTCGCCATCAGTATCATGAAGGTGTATGTCTCGCTGTCGGCGCTTTGTTTTGTCGCCTACTGGCTGACGGGCATGACGGCATTTGAAGCGGTGAACCACGCCATGACAACTTTATCGACGGGTGGCTATTCCACCTCAGATAGCTCAATGAACCATTTCAGCCATGCCGCACATTGGGTCGCCACCTGTTTTATGTTCGCCGGTGGCCTGCCATTTCTTCTGATGATTAACGCACTGCGCCGACGGGAGCCCAGCATGCTGGTGAACGATGCACAGGTGCGAGGCTTTACCTATCTGGTACTGGCAACGGCGTTGATGGTGGCAATCTGGCTGGTATTGACCAAAGACTATGGAGTGATGGACGCAGTGAGAGTTTCGCTGTTTAACATTGTCTCCGTGGTAACAACCACCGGCTTTGGACTGGATGACTTTACCGCGTGGGGACCTTTCGCGTCGGTGATTTTTGCTTTTATGCTGATCGCTGGTGGCTGCTCAGGCTCAACCTCAGGCGGCGCAAAAATATTCCGTTTCCAAATTGCACTCGCCTTGCTGAAAAAACAAATCCAGCAACTGGTGCATCCTTCAGGCGTTTTCATCCAGCGCTACAACGGCCGCCCGGTCAACGAAGACATCGTGCGCTCTGTAGTGGCATTCGCCATTACCTACATTATGACCATACTGGTGGTTGCGATGGTACTGGCCGCCACCGGGCTTGATGGTATCACCAGCCTGACAGGGGCAATGACTGCGGTAGCTAACGTGGGGCCAGGCATGGGCACTATGATTGGTCCAACAGGAAATTTTGCCGGATTATCTGATACTGCCAAATGGGTGCTCAGCATCGGCATGTTGATGGGACGGTTGGAAATTCTGACTGTACTGGTTTTACTGTTTCCGGTTTTCTGGCGCGACTAAGCACGCCAGTTCACTCATACGGGCTGCACGTACCAGTAAATAGCGAGGAAGTGCAGCACCGTGCCGCCCAGCACAAACAGGTGCCAGATAGCGTGGTTGTAAGGAATGCTTTGCTTCACGTAGAAAATCACGCCCAGCGAATACACCAAGCCGCCCAAGCCCAACAATACCATGCCGGCTGTCGGCATCACCTGCGCCAGCTGATAAACCACTACCAGAGACAACCATCCCATTGCCAGATAGGTCGCCAGTGACAACGATTTAAATCGATAAACAAAGGCAATTTTCAGGATCACCCCGACCAGTGCAATCCCCCAAATCAATGCCATTACCCAGTTTGCCAGCGGCGTTCTGAGACTTATCAGCATAAAAGGCGTGTAGGTGCCCGCGATGAGCAGATAGATGGCGCAGTGGTCGAACGTTTTGAGTGCGCGCTTCGCACCGGCAAAGGGAATCGCATGGTAGAGCGTGGATGCCAGATAAAGCAGGATGATACTACCGCCATACACACTGTAGCTGGCAATACTGAGCGCGTCGGCATGCTCACCGACAGCTTTCATCAACAGCATGACTAAAGCCACGATGCCAAAAATCACACCTAGGCCATGGCTGACGCTACTGGCGATTTCTTCTTTCACCGAATATTGAGACGCAGAAGCCGCTGTTGTCATGCGACAGTCTCCTTAATTACTAACGCATTTGAGAGGTCCAGCGGCGAGTATGACACATTTAAGCGTACACGTGTAAGCTTAAATTATTGCGAGATTTGCTCTAGCAACGTTTTAACCTCAGCAGTGACTTCCTCGGAGCTTCCTATGACGGTTAGCTCACGGGAAAGCTTGTTGGCACCGACAAATCGCCCTACTGCCGCCCCAATACCTTCACCCTGTCGTCCAAAGGTCATCACAAGGTGAAGGGCGTCTTCAGATTTTGTCGCCACAAGCGCCATCTCCCTGAACACAGATTGGTAAGGTTCCGATACAGTCGCCCACTCGAACTGCTGCTCAAATGGCATAGGCTGTCGCTCGACTTCCTCGTTTTTCACTTTTTCAATACGGAAACCCGCGTTCTCAAACGCCGAGAACGCAGCATCTAGCTGAGTATCCGGCTTCACGGTCAATTCAGTTTTCGATGACGTATCTTTGCCCATCGGAATATCGAGGTTCACTTCAAGCCAAACTTTGCCGTCACCCATCGACAAAGGCGCATTCAGTGGAAGGCACATGGTTGATTCAAAGCGCTGAGATTTACCCGGCTCGGTAGTAAACGCATCCGGGAGAGACCACTTTTCCAAAACGTGGGTTTTACGACGACGTTGTTTCTTTCTGCCTTGTTCGCCTTGGGTTCTGAGCTGTTCCCATCCCATGTAGTCGCAGCAAACTGACAGTTCAACCGCGTCCACCTGTTGGGCAACATCGCCGCCAGTGACGGTCACCAACACCTTGGTTTGCTCACCCTGCATCAAGGTTGTGGAGTCCAGTTCAACGCTGACTTCTGCGCTGCCAAACCCCACTTTCGCCAACGTTTTTTTCAACCATCCCATGTTTTTCAGTCCTCATTTTTTTGCGCTTATAGGCAGCCTACGGATTTTAGACAGAAAACAAATACCATGGTGTCACAGCAACGCGTCAAATTCAGTCTAAGATTAATAGACTGGTAATCGATGGCGTTCTTGCCTCGTGAAATACGGAGAATAAGCCAGCCATGTCAAAAGAGATTTTTGCGCTAAGTTCTGGATATTTGAAGAAAGTTGTCCCCCTTCTAATGAAGTACCAGGTTCCCGCGACGCCACCGAATTACGCCCTTTGGTATACCTATGTGGCAAATGCTGATGCGGAGCTCGCCAAGAGAATCGACGAGTCGATCAAAGAGACAGGAACACTGAGTCCAACGCTCTGCGAAGAGCTCTACAGTAACCATGTCGCGGATGAAAAGGTCAAAGATGTTGATGAATTCCAACGCGGGCTTCAAGCCTTGGCATTGGAGATGGGCAACACCATGGAAGACACCTTGAAAGACACAGCGACCTTCCAAAACACCTTGGACAAAACCTTCTCGCAACTCGCCCGCGTAGGAGAGGAAACCCTGTCGATGGAAGAAACCGTCGCCGTGGTCAGGAAAGCGGTGAAAGGCTCCAACGAGTTGCGTCAATCCACGAATTTCTTCAAAAACCAGCTGGCTGAGGCGCAAAAAGAGATTTCAAGACTCAAAGAAACGCTCCAGCAGGCCAACGAAGATGCACTGCACGATGCACTCACCAGTTTGTATAACCGACGCGCCTTTGATACCGAATTAGACTCGCTGGCTGCCTCACCGCCACCAAAAGGCTTCTGTTTGTTGCTGTGCGATTTGGACCACTTCAAAAGCTTCAACGACACCTACGGTCACTTGATGGGCGATCAGGTATTGAAGCTGACTGCCAAGCGGTTGTCCGACTACTGTCGTGACGGAATCAATGCTTACCGTTATGGCGGGGAAGAGTTTGCCCTGCTGGTGCCTAACCGTGCACTCAGTGGCGGGTGCAGGGTGGCTGAGACGATACGCGCTACCATCGACAAGCTAGCGATCAAGGACAAGAAAACCGGCAAGAAGCTCGATAACATCTCTGTCTCGATAGGTGTAGCGGAATATGAAAAGGGCGAAAGTATCCGTAACCTCATCAGCCGTGCCGACGCCCAATTATATGAGGCCAAAAATTTGGGTAGAAACCGTGTCATGCCCGTGACATAAGGGCGAGACACTCACTGTAAAGGCGGGTTTACTCCGCCTTTTTTTCTGCGCGAATTATTTTTATCACTGCTGCTTTTTTCGGCAATTTTTTCCTGTTATTATCCGCTCGATTTCGCACTTCGCGAACCCCAGAGTGAACACGCAGTAAGGCTAGCAGCCATTGGAATTCCTGACGTCACTCTGTAAGAGAACCCCGTCATGGATGCGCAACCAATGAGAACCTTAAATGCGCCCTGTTACTGTTCGACCTGTACGTGTTACCCGCACTCCATCACGCATGCGTGCACATTTTTTTGCGCCAGCATTCAAAAGCAAAACCAACACGAATCTGAATGGCACTCCAGACCTGACTCTGGTGCGTCCAACACCTGTCGTGGTTGAAATGCCAGAAGGTGAAGCGGCTTAATTGACCCTTGCTGTGATTGGTCTGCCCGTCTGAATCTGATACTGTAAGCAGATAAGTCACATAAAAAGTAAGGCCAAAATTCGGCCAGTTGGAGTCTTCAAAAATGAAATGTCATCGCGTTAATGAACTTATCGAACTGCTTCATCCTGAGTGGCAGAAAGAGCCTGAGCTGAACCTGCTTCAAATGATCAGTAAATTGGCAGAAGAAGCCGGGTACGAAGGGAAGCTGGAAGATCTAACCGATGACGTGCTGATTTATCATCTGAAAATGCGTAACAGCCAAAAAGATGAAATGATCCCAGGCTTGGCAAAAGACTGTGAAAACGACTTCAAAACCGCTATTTTGCGTGCGCGTGGCATTATCAGCTAAGAGTGCGCAATAAACCGGACATAAAAGCGAAGCTACAGGCTTCGCTTTTTTATATTCAAAACAAAAGGCTGTTACACATCAACAGTGTGATTGTCCGGTTAATTTCCCACCACACGCACAGAATTCCTCTTTCCTCCTCAGATATAATCTGACGTCTATCATTTATGTTAGTGATAGATAGCTATCAAAGTGTTGAGTGTTAATCGATGAAAGACACTGACAACGTATCAGTGTCAGCAATGTTCGGGAAATCCCGATTGACCCAAGGAATGCAGGTGTCATGAGCAAGGATAAAATTGACGTCAAAGACGTTACCCCAAAAGAGTACAACCCTAAAACCCATAAAACGAGTGGCGATCGTTTCAACCCAGGTAACCGCATCTACGTTCGGGCAATGACTGGGGTATTCCAGAAGCTTCGCCAGAAAATGGGCTGGTTCTTTATGCTGTTGTTCGTGCTGACGCCATGGATCCCATATGGCGACCGCCAGGCGATCCTGATTGATATCGGCAAACAGCAATTCAACTTCTTCGGCACCACCCTTTGGCCTCAGGATCTGACCCTGCTTGCCACCCTGTTTATGATCGCCGCTTTTGGTCTTTTCTTTATCACCACCTTTTTAGGGCGGGTCTGGTGTGGGTATCTCTGCCCGCAAACAGTCTGGACGTTTATCTACATCTGGTTCGAAGAAAAGCTCGAAGGTACGGCCAACAAACGAAAGAAGCAGGACTCGCTGCCAATCACGAAAGAGTTATTCCTTCGAAAAACGGCTAAACATATCTGCTGGTTTGCCGTCGCACTCCTCACCGGTCTCACATTCGTTGGCTACTTTGTGCCGGTCAAAGAGCTCTTCATTGATTTCTTTACCTTCAACAGCAGTTTCTGGGTCGCTTTCTGGGTACTGTTTTTCAGTGTCTGTACTTACGGAAACGCTGGCTGGATGCGCTCTATCATGTGTATTCACATGTGTCCTTATGCACGCTTCCAGTCCGCTATGTTCGATAAAGACACCTTTATCGTGGGCTACGACACCCAACGCGGTGAAAAGCGCGGTCCACGTTCGCGCAAAGTCGATCCAAAAGAGAAAGGGTTGGGCGACTGCATCGACTGTAACCTGTGTGTTCAGGTGTGTCCGACAGGTATCGATATCCGCGATGGTCTGCAATATGAGTGTATCAACTGTGGTGCCTGTATTGATGCCTGTGACGAGACCATGAGCAAAATGAACTACGCCAAAGGCCTCATCAGCTACACCACCGAGCACAAACTCGAAGGTCATAAAGTCGATATCGTCAGACCTAAGCTGATTGGCTATGGGGTTGTGATGGTAGCCATGTTGGGGCTGTTTGTGATGCTTTTCTCTGCGGTGCAACCAATGGGATTGGATGTTATCCGTGACCGCACACAGCTGTTCAAAACCAACAGTGATGGCCTGATAGAGAACACTTACACCCTGAAAATTCTCAACAAGACCCAATCACCGGAAACCTACTCACTCACCGTGAAAGGGCTGGATGGTGTGGAATGGTACGGCAAGCAGGAAGTGACCCTGACCGCCGGAGAGATCTTTACCCTGCCAATCAGCCTGGGGGTTGACCCTTATGAGCTGAGCGCACCAGTGGCCAATATCACCTTCGTGCTGGAGCGCCAATCGGGGGACGATAAGAAAATCATCAAAACAGAAAGCCGCTTTATCAGTAAGATGTAGCGCACTTTCCCGAAAAAACGGACGCCACCTGAGCGTCCGTTTTTTATCTTCGGCGGCAAACTCTGCTACCATCACAACCCACACACCTTAACCTAGCCAACCCTATGAGCGACGCCCAATTTAGCTATGAACATCTCACGCCAGACACCTTGCTCAATGCATTGGAGTCGGTTGGCATTCGCCCTGAATCAGGCCTTCTGGCATTGAACAGCTACGAAAACCGGGTCTATCAGTTTCAGGATGAAGAACGCCGTCGATTGGTGACCAAGTTTTACCGTCCACAGCGCTGGAGCAGAGAGCAAATCCTCGAAGAGCACGCTTTTGCCGATGATCTCGAGCAGGCTGAAATTCCCGTCGCTGCACCAATGAAAATTGACGGGGAAACCTTGTTTAACTTCGAAGGCTACCAGTTTGCGGTTTTCCCAAGTGTCGGCGGCCGAACGTTCGAAGTGGACAATTGGGACCAGCTTGAAATGGTGGGCCGCTTTTTAGGTCGTATTCACAAAGTCGGCGCCAGTAAACCCTTTGTGCACCGCCCGACCATTGGTCTGGATGAATACCTCTTCGCGCCGCGAAAAGCGCTGGAAAATTCAAGCTTCATCCCAATGCATCTCGAAAATGCCTTCTTTGCAGATCTGGACCGCCTGATCAGCGTACTGAAGGATCGCTGGAATCCGGATGTGAGCACCCTGCGTTTGCACGGTGACTGTCACCCTAGCAATATTCTCTGGCGCGATGGCCCCATGTTTGTGGACTTGGATGATGCTAGGAACGGCCCCGCGATTCAGGATATCTGGATGCTGCTCAACGGTGACCGACACGATCAGCTCGCACAACTTGATACGATTTCCGAGGCATATTCAGAATTTCACGATTTTCCCACCAATGAGTTGCAACTTATTGAACCATTACGCGGTCTGAGAATGGTGCATTACATGGCATGGCTGGCAAAACGTTGGGAAGATCCGGCATTTCCGCGTGCATTCCCATGGTTTGCTGAGGCAAAATACTGGGAAAATCAGGTACTCGCCTTTAAAGAACAATTGGCCGCCCTTGAAGAACCACCGCTCACACTGGCTCCTCAATGGTAAGCAGCCATGAATAACACTCAGGGAGAAAAGACGTTATGTTGAAAAAAATGTTGGCTGTAGCTGCAGCGGCAATGTTGGCCTTTTCGGCGCAGGCAGCGCGCTTCAACGCAGGGGAAGACTATCAGGTACTCGACCTGCCAAAGAGCGACACACCGAGTGTGGTTGAGTTTTTCTCGTTCTATTGCCCACACTGCTTTAAAAGCGAACCGCTGATGCAGGAGCTGAAGAAGAATATCCCAGATAATGCCAGCTTCACTAAAAACCATGTGTCCTTTATGGGCGGCAACATGGGTAAAGCACTGAGCAAAGCCTATGCGACGGCTGTGATGCTGGATGTAGAAGACAAGATGGTGCCGGTGATTTTTAACCGTATCCATCTGATGCAAAAGCCACCACGCAATGAAGAAGAGCTGCGCCAGATGTTTATCGATGAAGGTGTAGACGCTGATAAGTTTGACGGCACTTTCAACAGCTTTGCCGCAAATGGTATGGCAAACCGCTTTGATAAAGCCTTCCAGGATTCGGGCCTTCGTGGCGTGCCAGCACTGATTGTGAACGGCAAATACCACGTGACACCAAAAACCGTGAAGACTAAAGAAGATTACTTCGCGCTGGTTAACTTCCTGCTGACCCAGTAAGAGAACCTAGCAACATGAAAAAAGGGCCATCAGGCCCTTTTTGTTATCTATGACTTTTTCAGCTTTAGCATTCTAAACCGCGGTTTTCCGTCGCTCTGGGATTTCCACTTCAGGCTGCTCATCCCCATAGATTCCATCCAGCCTGACATCTTTCTCTCCCCAAACATCATTGAGCCACTGATGGAAGCGGCGCTTGAACACTTTGTCGTTGAAGTAATCGCCTTTGACGTTTTCATCCACGGGCAGTGTGTCGATGCGCACCACAATCTTTTTCATCTTCCCGCTGAGCAGATCTCTAAAGGGCAAATGGCGGTTATCCGGATACGCCACTGTGACATTGATAATGGCATCAAACTGATCGCCCATTGCGCCCAAAGTGTAAGCAATGCCACCGGTTTTAGGAGGCAGTAGGTTGCTGTACGGCGATCGTGTCTGGCGCTTCTTTTCATCGGTGAAGCGGGTACCTTCAACAAAGTTGACCACTGTGGTTGGGGTGTGGCGAAAGCGCTCACAGGATTTACGGGTGGTTTCCAGATCGCTGCCGCGCTTTTCCGGATGTTTTAACAGGTACTGACGTGAATAGCGCTTCATGAATGGCATATCCACCGCCCAGCAAGCCATGCCAAGAAACGGAACGTACAAAAGCTGCTGCTTTAAGAAGAACTTCGCCATCGGAATACGGTTTCGGAATACCGAAAAAATCACCACGATGTCAGTCCAGCTAAGATGATTGCAGATAAGCAGATACCAACCATCTTTTCTCAGGATCTCTCCGCCCTGAATATCCCATTCCACGTTGGAGGTCAGGTTCAGAAGCTTATGATTTACGGTTGCCCATGCCCACATCATGCCATTGCAAAGGCGTGTAACCCCCCTTTGCAAAGCCGGAATGGGTAACAACATTTTGATCAGGGCAAAACAGCAGATCAGCACTGACCAAAACGCAGTATTCAAGCAGACCAGAAATGAGTTCAGATAAAGTAACAATGTCTCAATCTCGCGGTGTATTCACTGAGTTGTCATCCAAAGGTCATAATACGACGCAGAAATAAAAAACACCATTCAGTTAAAAGTGGTCACATCAGTCTGCGCTTACCTTGGACACACTAACTTGCCAGTGCCGTCAGCTGTTTAAGAAGCCTGTCCATCGAACGGTAACCCAAGGCTTCGGCCAGATGACCACGCTGGATATTCGCCTCTCCGGACAAATCCGCAATGGTACGTGCCACTTTAATAATCCGGTGATAGGCGCGGATAGACAGCCCTAATCGATGCAGCGCCGTTTCCAGAAAATCCGCGTCCGCTTTATCGAGCGGACAGTAGGTTTCAATCTCCCTGCTGGAAAGCAGGCTGTTTACTTTGCCCGACCGTGCGAGCATCACCGCTCTTGCTCTTTCTACCCTCGCTTTAATCACTTCCGTCGGTTCGCCACGATCACCACCTTCCGTTAACGTACCTCGCGGCAGTGCGGGGATTTCAATCGAAAGATCAAAGCGGTCAAGAAACGGACCTGATAAACGGTTGAGGTAGCGAAGTGTCGCCTGTGGATTGGAGCGCGCCAACTGACCTTCATAGTGTCCGGTCGGACTGGGGTTAAGTGCACCAATAAGCTGGAAGCGCGCAGGAAAGCAGGTTTTACCGTTGGCGCGGGAAATCACCACTTCACCGGACTCCAAAGGTTCTCGCAGTGAGTCCAATACTTTTCGTTCAAATTCCGGCATTTTCCTAATATCGATTTT
>NZ_LASY01000050.1:0-32413 GCF_000973155.1 Grimontia sp. AD028
TCAGGTCGTTTGGGTATAGAATATAGAAAACTAGAGCTGCCCGAACGAGGACATGCCTTTGTACAAGAACAAGCCGCGTGGTGGCCTGTTACCTGAGTTGGATAACGAAAGACCATTTCAAGCTGATTATGTTGAACCGATAGCGGCTTCTGTCCGCCAGATTAAGTCAGCGATGGGTGACGAACTTTTCCATAGCCTTTATCTGTCTGGCGATGTCGCTAGAAGGGAGGCAGGGGAGACCGCCGATCTCACATTGCTGTTGGTATGCACACGTGCTTTAAATGTGCAGGAGTATGCAGCGCTGAACACTGTTCGTTGGCGTATTGAACAATCCAGCGATGCCTTAAAGCGTGTGCTTATTGATGTCGTACCACTAAAAGATGTGACCAATCTAGCCAATATTTTTCGCTGGGGGTTCTTCCTGAAACATTGCTCGGTGAACTTGGCAGGAGAAAACCTCAGCAAGAGCTTTGGACACTTTGAAGTGAGTTGGGAAGTGTCGAAGGCAATGAATGATGATTTGGCCCCGAGACTCAAAGATTTACGGCAGAAAATTGCGGTCGCAACCAAATGGGGGACGCAACTCGACGCCGCTCAGGAAGCCGCCGAGCGGTTAATCAAAGCCAGCTTTGGGTTGGTCGCGCATAAAGAGCAGAACTGGCAGTTTGAATTGAAGCCCGCTTCTGAGGCTTTTCTTCAATATTACCCTGATAAATCGCTAGAAATAGAGCGACTTTTCTATTTGATCGAACGTAAGCCCGTGAAAAAACGCGCTGTCGTTGCCCTGATGGACAGCTTCGGTGCATGGGTTGAATCCGAATATGCAAAGATCGATCGTAAAATAGGATAGTTATTCACTTTTGTGACTAGGGGAAGCCCATCATAAACCGGCTATTTAAAGCCGGTTTTTTATGCGTCCGATTAGGTATATTTACATGTCATTAACACCTAATGCGTTAAATATATACAATATTTGAATTCATAATAGTCAATTGAGCCAATGTGGTGAAATTATTCAAAATAAATGACTATTTATTGTTTACATGGAAAACGGGTTGCATTAATCTTGCGCTCAATTAGTCACTTTTAGTGAATATCTATTTCGCCCAACGCATTGCTCAGGAAGTATTGCCATGCAAAAAACAGAAGAACTAAAAACATCGTCTTCATCAACACGGAATCTGTTGATGTTCTTGATCCCATCATTGCTGGGCGTACTGCTGTTTATGACGCCAATTATGATCGATGGTGGCTTTACGATCCCTATTGCCGTGCTGGCGAAGTCGCTTTTGGGGCTTCTTGGTCAGAGCGCGACCATCGTGGTGACTAGCATCATCCTCATTAGTGCATTGGGTTCAGTGCTGGCGCTGGCGACAAAGCCACGCTTCATTACAGAATCAAAGTTCCTGTCAGGCTTGTTTTTGGCAACACCTGTTTGGCTGACAGTGCGTTTGTTGGGGGCAGCGTTTGTCGTCATGGCGTTTTTCGGTTTTGGTCCTGAACACGTGATTGGCGGTGCTACCGGCGGTTTCGTCCTGGGCGATCTGCTTCCGACTCTGCTTTCTGTCTTCGTTTTTGCAGGTCTGTTCCTGCCGTTACTGACCAACTTTGGCCTTCTTGAACTGATTGGTACCTTCATGACCAAAATCATGCGTCCATTGTTTGGTTTGCCTGGCCGCTCCGCGGTGGACTGTGCCAGCTCTTGGCTGGGTGATGGCAGTGTGGCAATCCTGATGTCGAGCAAGCAATACGAGCAGGGTTACTACACCGAACGCGAAGCAGCCATTGTTGGCACAACTTTCTCTGTTGTTTCAATCAGCTTTAGCTTGGTGGTCATTGCACAGGTCGGTCTGGAACACATGTTTGTCCCATTCTACCTGACGGTGTGTCTGGCGGGCTTTGTGGCTGCGGTTGTTGTGCCGCGTCTTCCTCCACTTTGTTGGAAAAAGAACACCCTGGTGAATGGCGAAGAGAAAACCTTTGAGCATGAATCTCTGCCAGAAGGCGAAACCCTGTTCTCCTTCGGTGTGAAAAGCGCGGTTAACCGAGCTTCTCATATCCGCTCTTTGGGTGATGTTCTGAAAGAGGGATTCCAGAACGCTGCTGACATGGTGTTTGGTGTTCTGCCTGTGGTGATGGCGATTGGTACTTCTGCACTGATCATCGCTGAATACACGCCAGTATTCACCATTCTGGGTATGCCATTTGTTCCTCTCCTGGATTTGCTGCAAATCCCTGAAGCGGTCGCTGCATCTGAAACCATGCTGATTGGTATTGCAGACATGTTCATTCCAGCGGTTCTGGCGGCGAACATTGACAACGAAATGACCCGTTTTGTTGTAGCAACCTTATCTGTGACCCAGCTGATTTATATGTCTGAAGTTGGTGCACTGCTGCTGGGCAGTAAGATCCCGGTGAAGGTTTGGGAATTGGTGATGATTTTCATCCTGCGTACTTTAGTGACTCTGCCAGTCATTGCCGGTGTCGCGCACCTTATCTTCTAAAAACCCAATAAATCAGTAAGAAGGCGGTCGGTTGACCGCCTTTTTGTTTCTTGGCAATACTACTCACTGACCGCTTCTTTTGCGTCTTTCTCTGCGTCTTCGGTCATCGCTTCCGTCTCTTTTTTGGTTTCCTCTAACAACAACTTTGCTTCGGATTCGGCAGAGTCGGCTACCGCTTCCATTTGGGCTACGCGTTCCTGTGCGACTTGTTCAGCCTGTTGTCCGGCAGTTTCTGTGGCTTGAGAGCCAAACGGAGCGACAACAAACAGCATGCTGAGAAGGGCCAATTTGGATGATTTCATTGTGACGTTCTCCATGTGAGATATTTATGCAGCCAGATATACCCAAACAACTTGAATCCAGCACCTTAAGGTTGTTTGGGTATAAGAATATGCAGCGAGCGGAATATCAGAGCGTCTCATTGTCGGCAATCCCACTCAAATTTAGGGCGAAAAAAAGCGACCGCGTTGTGGGTCGCTTTTTCATCTTCAAGAAGTAGGTTTAACTTACGTTTTCGCAGGCTTTTTCTTTGCCTTTACACTTCGCCTTGTTTTTCAGGTGCTCACGTTTCTTTTCGGCTTCTTTTTTCATCATTTCGCGTTTTTGCTCGGCGGCTTTCTTTTTATTTTCAACCATTTCTTCTTGAGATTGTTTCTGCGCTTCGCGCTCCATTTCAGAAATGTCTTTAGCCGACTCCCGCTCAATTTCCGCCAGATCACGCTTTGCAGCTTCTTCAAGTTTTTTCAGTTCATGAACTCGCGATTGTTCAATTTTTGCCGCTTCTTTTGACGCATCGTCTGCGCTCGCGGTAAAAGGTAAAGCAACAAAAACTGATGAAATGAGGAGGAGGTGTCGTAAACCCATTATGTCGGTCCTTCAAAGTGTTAATACATTGCCCATGGACGATGTTTGTCGATATAAAGTACCTATTCAAAGAGTGTACGCAGTGTCTCAGTTGAAAGACTTGTTCTGAGGTTATGATGAATCTGGTGTTCCGTTTGATGATTACCTCGCGGGTATGACGGACAATGGCTGGTTCAATGAGAATAAGAAGAACATTATGAAAATCATTCTATTACACGGACTGTACATGCATGGTGTTGCCATGTTGCCCTTGGAAAAACGCTTGGAAAGTGCAGGTCATAAGGTTTTGAATTTGTCTTATAACACCGTCATGCCCGATCTGAGCGGGTTGTTCAGGGCGATGGACAACTTTATTGATGGTGATGACATCGCGATTGTTGCGCACTCCATGGGTGGTGTAATTACGCGGGCTTATCTCGAAAACGGCAGCGACATGTCTAAGTGTGTAAATACGGTTATTACCTTGGGCACCCCACACAAAGGCTCAAAGGTCGCCGCGTTTTTTAAAGACATAGGGATCGGTGACTTTATGTTTCAGGAGTCCAGCCGCTTTCTGATGCCGGAACAAGAGCCCACATGGCCGGAGGGCTCAACGCTTTACAGTATTGCCGGGGATATGCGTATTGGCCCAGCAACGGTGTTGGTTCGCGATGAAGAATCAGATGGCACCGTGCTTGTTGAAGAAACGAAAATTGATGGAATGACAAGCCACGAAGTCTTTCCGTTAACCCATTCAGCACTGATTTTTGCCAAGCGAGTGAGTGAGCGTATTTTGGAAATTCTCGAGTAGAGTGGGCTTTTTAGCAGTGGTCGGTTTGTCGAGGGTGATCCTCGCTTCACTTAGAACAAAGAAAAAGGCGACATAAGGTCGCCTTTCACATTTCTTGAGATTCAATACTTCAACAAGCTCTCTGACGATTTCGAGTTGGCCCACTTTTCAACGAAGGTACCATCAGGGTCGTAGATCTCGGTTTGCTTCTCCAGATTGAAATGACGTTGACCACGGGGGTCTGCGCCAACACCTGCCAGGTATTGCCAGTTGCCGTAATTGGTCGCAACGTCAAAGTCTATCAACTGTTGTTCGAAGTAAGCTGCACCGAATCGCCAATCCACACCCAGCTCATTGACCAGACATGAAGCGACAATCTGACGTCCGCGATTCGACATGTACCCGGTCTGGTTCAGTTGACGCATGCAGGCATTCACAATGGGATATTCTGTGGTGCCTTGTTCCCAGGCCTTGTAGTTTTGACAATAGTAAGTGGTAAGAGGGCGTTTGTTCTTAATGCCCTCAAATGCAAACATGCTGGCGCCATGGTAATGCATCATCCATTGGAAGTATTCGCGCCACAGCAGCTCAGCATACATGGATTCGGTGGAATCAGACCGTCCGTGACGATACTCGTAGTTGTCCAATTCCGCAGCGACAATACGGGGAGATATTGAACCGTTTGCCAACCATGCGGATAGACGGGACGAGAACTGCCAGCCATCCAATCCGTTGCGGGTTTCTTTGTAATTTTTCAGCCCTTGGGTTTTCCAGAAAAATTGGTTCAGTTGGACCATGCCGGAATCTTCACCGCCATGATACGGCGTCAGGTCGTAAACAAACTCTTGGCCACCCCAGATATCACGACGCTCATCAATGTGCTTAGGCAGTGATTCGGGTGCGCTAATAGGAATGCAGGGGAGAATGTTCTGTTTTTCTACGTGTTTTCTGAACTGGCTGAAAGTTTGCGGGAAAGTGGTTTTATCAAATGTGAATTGGCTACGAAGAAAAAGTGAGAAGCTTTCGCTGACACTGACCTCACAACCGAGAGTTCGCGATAAGTAAGCCACTTGCTGGCGTTCATAAACACCGGGATGGTCAGTCACAGCCAAAAGATCGATACCGTGCTTTTTGCAAAGGTCTGGTATCACTTGAAGGGGATTCCCCACTTTAACAACCAGGCGTTGTTTACGCTTTTTGAGTTCACGTTCCAGTGCACGTAGAGATTGGTATAAGAACTCTTCCCTGAATCTTCCCAAGTGACGCGATTGAAAATGAGCGGGTCTAAACCATTCTGGGTCAATCACGTAAACCATGAGGGCTTGGTCACAGCGCCGGGAGAGGGCGACGAGTGCAGGGTTGTCTGCCAATCGTAAATCATGTCTAAACCATAGAAGCCCTTTCATACCGTCTCTCCTTTGTAATTGGTCATTGCGAACAGAAGGGTGGTTTCTAGTTGTCGATTCACCTCCTAAATCATGAGTACGCAATTAAACGTCAACGGAGTGCAGACGATTAAACAGGTGAGATGTATGTCTCACAGTTAAAGCGTAGCCCAGCGTTGATAAAGTCAAGAAGCCTTGAGAATGAAATGTGTGCGAGATCAACCTGATGCTTAAAGCGGGTTAACGCCCCAATGCCGCGTTGCGCGGTGACTCGGGCTGAGAGGGTTTAGTACTCAAGACTGATACTTTTTCCGAAACACAGGATATTTATGAGTACAGTTTTACGAAGTTGATTATAAGTCTGTCAGACTTTTTAACGGTTTTCGTCCCAATGTGCGCCCCTTAGGATTAACAGATCGTTTCATATCACTATATTGGGAATGATTATCGTTGAAGTTAATACGGAACAATCCAATGAGTGTGACTGGTCAAGATTTATCGGGCTTCGTTCGTCGGGCGCTGCTAGGCATTTCAGGTATTCGGGAAGAAGTCGACAATGAACGCATTTACTTTTTCCAGCATGATCGACTGTTCAGCATCGTAGATGATGACGGCTTGCAGTTCATTGTCGGAGATGAGTGCATGAAAGAAGCGCTGCGAAGACCTGGCGCGTTGCTTGAACAACCAAGCGGCAAGCGCTGTAAAGGCGTTATTCGGGTTACCCCCGACAAGTGTACCGAGACAGATTTGGATTTCTGGTTGTTATTGGCGTTACCTACCAACCAAGGAACGCTTGATCCGGTTGTCCTGCATTAAAAGCAGTGAATGACTCAATCAGCGATAAAGAAATAAGTGATAAAAGAAAAGGGCCGAATCGGCCCTTTTTCTGTTTCTGAACGTCGCATCATTTTGCGGATGATGACGTGTAAATCGTCCATTTGTTGACGACTTCGGATTCTGATACTTTCACACTCGCCGTTACGCGGCGACTGAGAATGTCAGACTGCTCCTGAGACTGGGCAAGAATGGGGTCCGCTTCGCCAAAACCGATGATTCGAACCCGATCCGGCCTAATGCCTTGTTTGATCAGCGCGCTTTTTACGGCATTGGCTCGGCGTTTTGAAAGCGCTAGGTTGTAATCTGGGTCACCCACCACGCTGGCGTAACCGTTAAGCTCAACCACGATGTAAGTGAAAGACTTCATGAATCGGGCGAGGTCATTCACTTCGGCGATAAAGCTTGCTGGGATCTTTGCTGAATCATTAGCAAACAGAATATGCAGGTCATCACGGGCGCTGATTTCCAGTTCTTCGGAGCAACCATCATTGTTAATGACTGCACCAAGAGGGGTGCCTTCACAGGCATCCCGGGCGTTAATCACACCATCACTGTCATCATCCAACAAATCGGCATGCTGTTTGGCAACAGGGGCTTGTGAAGCGCTGGTGGAACAACCCGCCAGCACCAGGGCCGCGATGATCAGAAATACACTGCTGAGAGCTTGCCGAGACAGGCCAGCGTATCGCTGAAAAGCGTTCATCATTCGGTGTCTCCTTGTTTATCTTTGCCGTCCTTGCCGTAGACCGAAGTTTGCCACTCTTCTGGCGTATCAACGCGCAGTTCATCAAGCAGCAGGCCAGTGGCGTTCAAGACGCGGTACTTTGAATAAATACCGGTGTAATGAGAATCAATGTATGAGCGGCGCGCATCAAACAACTCGTTTTCTGTGTTGAGCAGATCAAGCAATGTGCGTCGGCCAATCAAATATTGCTTTTCGTATGCTTCAAGCGTCTTAGAGGCTGAATCAACGTGTTGTTGCAGGAACTGTGTTTGTTTCTCTGCCAACTCTTTCGCTGTCCATGCCAGACGCGTACTTTCATCCAACAGACGATGTGCGTTGTGGCGAATGTTCTTCGCTTTGTTTATTTGGTAAGCGGCACTGCGTGCTTCCGCCGCGTCGGTGCCACCGTTATACAGGTTGTAGCGCATGCGCAGCATGGCCTGAAACTCGTCGGTATCACCTGGCTGACCATCTAACTCTTCACCCCATTCCTGAGAGGCTTCAATGCTAAACGTTGGGAGAAAGTCGCCTTTAGCCTGTTTGTACTGACGGTGTGCGGCCTCTACATCATTCATAGCAACCTGAATAACGGGATTGTTTTCTTTTGCGATGGTCAGTGCTTCAACCAGTGTTGGTGGGATGAAGAGCGCATCGACTTCTGGCAAAACCAAATCGACAGGAGATGCGCCCACAATGCGTTCAAACTCGATAACAGCGTCATCGAGATTGCTCATTGCAGACAGCAAATTGGTTTGTGCCTGTGCCAGACGACCTTGAGCCTGAGAAAGATCTGCGGTGGAACTGATGCCCGAATCCGCGCGCTTTTTGATATCACCAAAAATACGCTCATGGGTTTCCAGGTTCTTTTGGGAAAGATCCGTAATCGCCTGAGTGCGCAAAACCTCAATATAGGCCTCTGTCACGCTAAGTGCGGTGTCTTGAGCATCTGCTAACAGTTGAAAGCGCTGAGCTTCAGCTTCTGCTTTAGTGCGTTTGATGTCGTTATAAGTAATGGAGCCGTCCCAGATTAACTGGCGAAGACTCAACCTTACGTCCCTGGGATGATAAGTCCCATCGTTGTTGTCACTGTCGTATTCGGAATAACCAATACCAGCGTCGAGATCGACAGAAGGCAGATAACCACCTTCCGATGCATCGATATCCGCTTCACGACTTTTGAACTCGTTATAGGCTTCTCTGATTGTCGGGTTTTGTGAAAGTGTCGTTGCAACGGCTTGCTCCAATGATTGTGCATGCACGGTTGCTGCTAAACCGGTGCTACAAAGTGCAAATGCAATAACACTTAATGTCGGTTTCCAAGCTTTAGGGAAACGTGATGTTCTTGCCAAAAACCGCAGTCTAGAGTGGGTGTTACGTTGCTTCATGAATGCTCCCTCAAAGCGAAATTAGACCCTGCGTAAAATTTGAAAAGTCAAAACGCTAAAATGTGGAAAGAAAACTGGAGCCAACTGCCATTTTTTCACCTGTTTTTCTTCTCCTGAAACTGCTCGGATGCATTGATATATGGACAGGTGTGTGACCACAAATTGCGATAAATTACACGTTCGACTTAACAACGTAAAAAGTAGGGCATGTTCGAAAATAATTGACCCCCTAAAACGGGCTTTATCGCTTTTCTATCGTAAATGAGACAGGTCAAAGCAAACTTCTAAAGGCCAAACTGTCTGGGAGGCATTAATTTTTTACCAATTTGATCGATTAATACTTTTCATCAAATCCGATAGGCAAACAATTTCGAAAACCCGTCTCACTGCAATTTAGTTGGTAAATCTAGACAGTAAGGCAACTGGCTGGGTGATTCGTAAACGTTATAGGTATATCGATGAAGACTGCAAATACCGGCTCAGAGACGTCGGAAAACATAGAAAAATTATCAACGTCAGTCACCGTAGAAGAAGGCAAGGTCTACCTTGTTCAGAACGATCTGGCAGCGCCATTGACCGGCAGCACAAATCTGGGTGCTGAAGGTATAGTTATCGCGTCACCCAACGCCCGTTACATTGTCATTAAAGATGGCGAACCCGTGTTGGTTTCAGAGCCCTGTGCCACCTGTATCAAGCTCGATGATGAGGGCATTCAGATCATTGGGCTGGATGAAAACGTCACGTTGGCAGAAAGTGAAGACGCAATCGCGCTGCTAGATGGTGACATCGCTGCGTTGCAGGAAGCTATTCTTGCCGGTGTTGACCCGACGCAGGAATTTGAAGCGGCGGCGGCGGGAGCTGGAGGTGGAACCAGTTCCTCTATCGGTGATTTTGCGGTTATTCAGTACAACAATACCAGCGTGTTGGCACAGGCCGGGTTCGATACCACTTTTTCTCCCAACGCAGCCGCTCCAGCCGATGACGATCCACTTCCTATTCTTCCCCCTTCGGGTGGTGAGTCTCTGTCTCTCATCATCACCGAGAGCGACCTACAGCCAGATCAGTATCCGGTTAGCACGGTTTCCAGTGTGTTGATCACAGCAAGCTCTTTACCGTTGGATGCGACCAGCTTTGCGATTGAGCCAACGGTAGTGGAATCGTTAATCGCTGAGCTGACCGCAGATACACAAAGCGGCGGTCAGCCACTGGATTATGTTCTTTCTGCAGATGGCAAAACCATCACGGGGAGCCTAAATGGCGAACCTGTTGTCATTATTGAAGTGACAGGCGAACAGGTTGGCAGGGATGTGTCATTGACAGTATCTGTTACCTTGAATGCACCTCTAGACCACAACGCGGAGGGTAACAGTGAGGGTTTGGTGACAGTGACGGGGGATGCCATCAACATCGCGATGGAGATCCAAGGGCAAGACGTTAGCGGTAATGCGCTGGATACGCCCGTCAGTACCACGGTAGCCGTATTAGATGGTGCTGATCCAACACTCAGCCCTGACAGCATCACCATTGATGAAAACAACGTGGAGTATGTTTCCGAGCCCATTCCCATCAATCTGGATGTAAACAGTGATGCACTGGCATTGATTCGTTTTGTCGAGACCCCTGAGCTTTCCGATGCCTTGAGTGCGATCACCAGCAATGGTGCTTCGACCTCCTTTGTTGTTGAAGACAACGAAATCCGCGTTAGCCTCGACAGCGATCCTTCTTCCATTGTACTTAGTATCACCCTCCAACCTGTCGCGGGGGCGACAGATCAATATGCCTACGTTGTCGCCCAAAATGCCACGATTGATGAGTCAGAAGCGAGCAATAACACCTTGATTCCGGTGACCGTTGAAGCAACAGACAGTGACGGGGACAGCGGCGTTGGCACCTTTACCGTCACGTTTGAAGATGGTGATAACGCATCGGGAGAAAACGCAACCATAGAAGGGCAGTATGAACTCACTGAAGACCAGCTGGAAGAGCCCGCTTTGGTCGCAAATGGCACAATAACGCTAGATGCAGCGGCAGACAGATTGGTTCCTGACTCCCTTGAAATTGCAAATCTCACTGGCCTTCAAACCGAGCTTAATGAGCTGGCTTCAGGCGGAGAGGCTCTGTCCTTCCAGTTCACTAAAACGGGCAATGTCGTCGAAATTACCGGAACTAAGCCGGACGGCTCCGAAATCGTCAATATCACGTTAACGACCAGTCAAACCTCTGGTACGGGCGCGCAGGGTATTTCCATTGCGTCAGTCTTTACCTTGGATGGTCCGTTGGATCACCTCGACCCAGGCCAGTTTGCGGATAACCAATGGGTCACTATTTCATCGGCTTCGGGTACGAGCGAGGAAATCTTCGACATCAAAGTTGAGCTGCAGGTACAGGATACGGATGGGGACCCACTCGATGCGCCAATTAGCGTGACCTATAAAGTGGAAGATGGGATAACGCCACTTATCGACGCAGCAGATTCAACCCTGATTGACCCGATGGTTGGCGAGCCTGCTTCAACCACCTCAGAATCACTGGGATTAGAGGTTGGCAGTGATGATATTGCCTCACTCACATGGCAACTCGACAGCAGTTTCCAAACCTTGATTGAAAGCCTCACCAGTAACGGGAATCCCTTGTCATTGCTGACACCCTTAAGTGAGCTCAACGCCGATGGTGAGCCCATTCAGGTTGGCTACACCGAATCTGGCACTACGATTACCGTGCTCACTATCGAACTCGATCAAACCAGCAATGAATATAAGGTGACGTTGGCGCAACCGATTGATGAGCCAACCGATGATAAGGTCGAATTGCCATTAACGGTTAAAGTGACAGACGACGATGGGGACAGCACTACCTCTGAGTTCACCCTCACGATTAACGATGCAGGCAATGCATCTGGTGAGTCTGCGATGGAGAGTGGCGGTTTTGAAATCACAGAAAATCAGTTGAATGAACCGGCGCAAACCGCAAACGGCACGATTACGCTGGATGCGAAAACTGACCGTCTGCAACCTGATTCCCTCTCTATTGCCAATCTGTCGGAATTACAGTCCGAGCTTAATGAACTGACGTCTGGTGGCGATGCGCTGACTTTCTCGATAGAGCCAGGCACGGCAGGGAACGTTATCGAATTGGTGGGTAAAAAAGCCGATGGCACGGAAGTGGTCAGTCTGACGTTGACTACCACGCAACAGCCGGGTTCCGGCGCACAGGGGATCTCGATTGCTTCTGCTTTTACACTCAACGAACCGCTAGACCATATTGAAGACAGCAAATTTGCCGACAATAAGTGGGTCACGATAAATCCTGCATCCGGTAGCAGTGAAGAAATCTTCGACATCAAGCTGCAGCTTCAGGTGCTTGATACAGATAATGATGCGTTAGACGCGCCCATTGAAGTGACGTATTCGATTGAGGATGGCATTCATCCGGTAATTGATACGGCAGACGTTGAGCTCGTCGATCCGCTTAAAGGGGGAAGTGCATCAACGGCGTCGGGTTCGCTTGGCCTTACCATTGGCAGTGATGATATTGAATCGCTGGTTTGGCAGCTGGATAGCGCATTCCAGACCACCATCGAAGGATTCACCAGCAATGGCAATGCACTTTCGCTGTTAACACCACTCGGCGACATCAATGATTCAAACCAACCCATTGAGATTGGTTATGTTGACGGCACTGGCACCACAATCACAGTCATGACTCTCACACTGGATCAGGTGAATAATGATTACGATGTAGTGTTGTCACACCCAATCGATCAAACCACCAGTAACGACAAAATCGACATTCCACTTTCCGTGAAGGTGACGGACAAAGATGGTGACACCGCAGATTCTGCTTTCACGGTGACGATTGAAGACAATGACAACGCCAGTGGCGTCAATGTCAGTGTCTCCGGTAATTACGGCTTAATTGAAGACCAGTTGAATGAACCTGCTCAAACTGCCAACGGCACCATTACATTAGATGCCACCACAGACAGGCTTCAGCCGGATTCTGTCTTTATCGCCAACTTGTCGGCTCTTCAAAGCGAACTCAACGAACTGACTTCCGGCGGTGATGCACTGACTTTCACCATTCAGCCAGGCACGGCTGATAACGTCATTGAGCTCGTCGGCAAAAAAGCGGATGGCACCGAGGTGGTTAGCCTCACACTGACTACCACACAAATCTCGGGCAGTGGTGCACAGGGCATCACGATTGATTCAGTCTTCACGCTCAGCCTCCCGCTCGACCACGCTGACCCAGACAAGTTTGTTGATAATCAGTGGGTTACCATCAAATCTGCATCTGGCAGCAGCGGAGAGATTTTTGATATCAAGCTTCAACTGCAAGCGAAAGATACCGATGATGATTTGCTGGATGCTCCGATAGAAGTGACGTATTCGGTTGAAGATGGCATCCATCCAGAAATCGATGTTCAGGATGCCAGTGTGACTGACCCTAATTCCGGTTCAACGGCAACAGAAACTCGTTCGCTGGGACTGGATATCGGGAGTGATGATATTGATTCACTGGTTTGGCAGTTGGACAGTGGTTTTCAGACCATCGTTGAAGGGCTAACCAGCAATGGCAATGCCTTGTCATTGCTGAGTCCAGTCAACGATTTAAATGATTCTGATAATCCGATAGAGATTGGCTATACCGATGGCTCTGGTGCAACAGTGACCGTGATGACGATTGCGCTGGATGCGGGTAATAATCAATATGCAGTGACACTGTCACAATCTATCGACCAGCCATCAGATGAAAAGGTTGATCTGCCACTTTCTGTGAAAGTCACGGATCACGACGGTGACAGTGATTCCTCTGACTTTACCGTTACCATCAATGATGGCAGTGACGCGTCGGGCGAATCAGCGACAGTGAGTGGTGAGTATGAAATCACCGAAGACAAGCTTAACGAACCTGCTCAAACCGTCAACGGCACGATCACATTAGATGCCGCTGCGGATAGGCTACTGCCCAATTCTGTCTCTATCGCCAATCTGACTGCTTTGATTGAAGAGTTGAATGAACTGACTTCAGGTGGTGATGCGCTGACATTCCGCATTGAGGCGGGCACCGCAGATAACGTCATCACGCTGGTGGGTGAAAAGGGCGATGGTACTGAAGTTGCCAGTATAACCTTGACCACGACGCAATCAGCGGGCACGGGGGCGCAAGGCCTGTCTATTGCTTCTGTCTTTACGCTCAGCGAGCCACTTGATCACATTGAAGAAAGCAAGTTTGCTGACAACCAATGGGTGACAGTTAAGCCAGCCTCTGGTAGCGATGACGAAATCTTCGATATCAAGGTTCAACTTCAGGCACGCGATACGGATAACGACCCGCTAAATACGCCTATTGAAGTCACTTACTCAGTGGAAGATGGCATTAATGCGATAATGGAAGTCGCTGATGCTGAACTTACTGAACCAGCCAATGGCGATACACCGGTTTCGACAACAGAATCTCTGGGCTTAGAGGTGGGAAGTGATGACATCACCTCGCTGGTTTGGGATCTAGATGCTTCTTTGGCTACCCAAATAGAAGGGCTGACCAGCGAAGGCAATGCGCTGACTTTGCTAACTCCATTGAACGAACTCAATGGCTCAAACAAAACCATCGAAGTGGGGTATATCGACGGGTCTGGCGCCACTATAACTGTGCTGACGGTAGCTATCGATCAAGCGAACAACCAATACGCCGCAACCGTAAACCGTCCGATTGAACAGCCAGACAGTGAGTCGGTAGAGTTGCCGCTCTCTCTTAAAGTCACAGATGATGACGGTGACACAACGACATCTGATTTCACGCTCACCATAAAGGATGGCGCGCCGCCGAGTGTCGATCCTGTCGATTCAACACTCATTGATCCCATTATTGGCAGCACGCGCTCGCAAGAGAATATCAGCCTCGGCATTACCCAAGGCACAGATGCGATTCAGTCCATCGAGTTCTATGCGCCATCAGGATTGGAAGCAGCACTTAATGCTATTACCAGCAGTGGTTACCAAACCAGTGTTCAACCACAGCCGTTTTCTTCGCTGACTAACGAAATCGTCATCGTTATCGATGATCCAAGCCTGTCAGCCTCCTCTTCACCTGCGAATGGTGACACGGTGTTGACCATCAAACTTGATACTGATGCTTCGGGTAAGCCAACAGGAGAATACTCCGTTGTGTTGGATTTGGCTGTTGATCAGGCTGGTAGCGACCTTGAGCTACCCATCGGCGTGAAGGTGACGGATATTGATGGCGATGAAGTGACAGGTGAGTTTACCGTCACGATTCAGGATGATGACTCAGCGATCATTCCGTCTACTGACAAAACCTTGCCGATCACTGAGCCAGATTTAACCCCTGATGGCGCTCAAGTTGGCTATCCCGACACCTCAACCGTGAGTTTGACAGTCAATGCGAGAACTGACCGATTGATCCCGGACGACGTGAGAATCAGCAGTGCTCAGTTGGATGACTTGATTAAAGACATGGAAGAGGTACTCACCAGTAACGGTGAACCCATCGACTTCGAATACGATCAGACGACAGGTGTCCTGTCTGGGCGGGTTGATGGTGAGTTGGTCATGACGTTGAGCTTTCCTGCTACCCAAAGCGTCGATGGCTATGGTTTGGTCATCGAACCTTCTATCACGCTTCACAAACCTGTTGACCACAATGCTGATGCGACATCAAACACACGGGTAACGATTAATGGTGATCGCATTGTTATTTCAGTCTCTCTCGACACCAAGGATTCTGATGGTGATGTGATAAGTGGCATTGCAGCGATTAGCGTTGATATTCAGGATGGCGAAGCGCCAGTGATTACCAACGCGCCTGTGTTGAATGTAGAAGAAAGCGATATCAACGCTAATGGCTCTAGCCCCAATCAGAACCGTCCCGGTACTACTCCCGGCGGTGTGGGAACCGATCAGGATACCGCGACCGGACAACTGGAAATCAATAGTGGCAGTGATGAAGTTGCTGATGTAGCCATAAACGTTGGCGGCTTTGCCTCAGTAAATAGCGACAACAGTGAAGATGCGGCTGGTACTGCCATTCCGCTGAGTTCAAAAGGCACCGCAGTCACGCTGGAGCTGACCAGTGATACATCTGCCAATAAGGTTTACACCGGTATGGCGGGCGCAAGAGAAGTCTTTACGCTAACCGTATTCCCGAATGGCACTTATACCTTTGCACTGCTTGGCGCACTTGACCATCCGCGAGGTGAAGAGAAAAATTCTCTCGCGATTAACTTCCCTGTTGAAGTGACTGATGCTGATGGCGACAAAGCGACAGCCAATATCGTCGTGAATGTCCTTGATGATGTGCCATTTTCGTTGGAGACCGACGGCGTCGGAACAGGCGGCGGAAGTTTGGTGATGGAAGAAGGGGATTCATCTTCACGCATTACCATTCTGCCTGCGCGCAATCGAGGCGCTGATGATGCAACCATCAAGTCAGTCACTATCAATGGCGAACAGCATGAACTGACACCGGGCATTAATAACCGGTTTACGGTCACCGAGGGGAGTGGCGGGCAAGAACTCGGCACCTTGGTGATTCATAGCCGCGGTACGGTGGAGTTCATCGCCAACGATGACATCACACACACCGGCTCAACCAGCAACCGCATCACAGAATCTTTTAGCTACGAAATTCTTGACGGCGATGGAGACATCGTTGTCGGCACCACGGAAATTGTGGTTGTCGATGCCCAGCCGCAACTTGTCGTCCAAAATGCATCTGGTTTTGAAGACCAGGGCAGGGAGCCAGATCCTAACGATGATTTGGTCGGCAATCCGGCGGATGGTATTCCGATCAATATGACTGTCGACGTTGGTGATAATGACCAAAGTGAAACGGTTGATCGCGTTTTGATTACCTTGCCATCTAACGCTCACGGCACTTTCTATGCGAACGGTGCGGAGCTTCCCATCACTGGCAATCAAATTGAGTTGGCGGGCAGCTTGTTCACGCCCAATGCTTCCAATGAACTTTGGACACTGCAAGGCGTGACCTTTGTCCCTGATCAGGATTACTCCGCATCTAACGGTGTGCCTACGTTTACCGTGACGGGATTTGTGGCCAACGGAGATGGCTCAGAACGTCAGTTGGATAACCAAACCTTCTCCATCACCGTTGAGGGTATTGCTGATGTGCCGATTTGGGAAAATTCAACGACAACGCTTTACTACCGAATTGATGAAGACAGTGACGGTGCAACACTCAACCTGAACGCTGAATTGGAAGACAGGGATGACTCGGAAGAACTGAACTACATCCTGACACTCGACGCTGGCAGTGCCACCTTGTTGCTCAATGGCGCAGAGTTGACGCCGACAGATGGCAAATACATCGTCGCAGCGGCGGATATCAACAATGTGGTAGTGAAACCTGACGAGAATTTCTCTGGTGACATCACGCTAACAGCGATTGCCCAAAGTAAAGAGAAAGACAACTTCGCGTCCGGTCAGCAAACGGCGGATTCAGAACCTCAAACCATCACGATTGCGGTTGACCCAATTGCGGATACCACCACTCTCAAAGTGACCCGAGCCAGTGGGCTAGAAGACGAGCTTATCGACCTCGCACCGCATATCTCACTGACAGATTCAGCAGATACAGACGGTTCTGAAGCGCTTTATGTCTGGATCACCGGCGTGCCAACAGGTGCGAAATTACTCTTGAGTGATGGGACCGAGGTGCCGGAAAGTGGCGGTCTCTATGAGTTTGCGTATGCAGATATCAGTGGTTTGAAGCTTCAGCCACCACCGGAAAGCAATGTGGATTTCGCCCTGAATGTCAGAGGCGTGGTGAAAGACACGATCACAGTCACCAATGCCAGTGGTGTCGCCGAGACGGTGACTGATATTTACGAGACCAGCGCAAAAATCCTCAACGTGGCTTTGAAAGGCGTGGCTGATGTGCCAGATATTGAAGCAGATTTAGGTAATGTTTGGCAGCCAGTCATCGAAGATGGCGTGGAGACGGGGATTGAAACCACCATTCCGGAAGATGGAGAAGTTTCACTTTCGTTTACCATTAAATCTGGTGAGAAAGGAAGTTCTCTGCCTGACGATGACTCTGAAACACTGTCTACACTGGTCACCAATATTCCCAAAGGCGTGACCTTATTAGATACCAATGATGACGAAATCAACCTAGTTTATGCTGGTCTGGGTGCTAATGGTGAACCCCAATATCAGGCCAAGGTAGATGGGCTTTCAGACGTTAAACTGGTTCCTCCTCCTGGCAGTACAGATGATATCACGCTGACTGTCACCATTATCGTCACTGAAGACGATGGCGATTCTTTGACCGTCGATAAAGATGTCATTGTACATATCGAACCGGAAATTGATGCGCAAGATTACACGCTCAACAGCCGTGGATTTGAAGACCAGAATGTGGTCGTTAATTGGCGTCCAAATACGGATGAAGGATTCACTGATAACAACGAATCTATTACCGCTATTACCTTTTCGATGGCTCAGGCAGCGATTGACGCTGGTTATACTCTGACGATTGCCGGTGAATCAACGCCTATTACCTTCTCTGGAGGCGAAGCGGTGCTCTCCACTGATCAAGTGAGTAAGCTCTTATCAGGCAGTAATCTTTTACTTAGAGCCCCAGTAAACTCTGACCTCGACCGGGATCTTGATCTAAGCGTGAAGCTAACTGTTGAACAGAAAGACACCGACTCTTCGGCTATTGATACCAAAGAGATCACTGGTGATCTGAATGTCCTCATCATCGCGACCGTAGAGAATACAGGAGACATCGAGCTAATTGATGCTTCCGATAATATTCTTTCGACGACCATTGTCGGGGAGGGTACTGGCTCAATATCACTTTCCAGTCCTGATAGACGTTTGGCATTTATAACACCTGAAGGCGTAAACACAGACGGAAGCAGCGAGGAAATTATTACCCAGGTCGTGGTCACTTTTGTCGCTGATGCCAGTGGAACACCACTGACAGAAGAACAGCTTGAACTCTATGACCAGTTCTACGTGACAGGTGGGATCAATAATGGTGACGGCAGTTGGACTGTTCCTGCGAATGCATTAGATACATTGGCCATTACGACGTCTGCTAAAACAACGGCGCCTGTATATGCGCAAATCACAGCGCAGGTTCAGGATCAGGGGGACGGAACTGAAGGAGACGTAAGTACTCCCGTCGAGCAGAAGCCCATTGTGCTGACACTGGACTTTCAGGGTGAGACAGATCAGACCGAGTTGGCAGGTGATATATCGGTCAACTTGCAGAATGTGACAGGTGCTGAAGATAAATCGATTAAATTTGGAGAGCAAATTGACGACTTTATCCAGATAAATGCTGTGGATGCACCCAATGATGAGTTATCACTGGTTATTGATTCTTCAGCGCTGTCGGCGATTGGTGCAGTGGCTTTTGGGATGGAGTTCAACTACGAAACCAGTGAATATGTTACCAAAGTACCAGTGGCCGCGGATGGATCTGTTGATCTTTCCGCCATTGCGTTATTACTGCCCAGACATTTTGCCGGTGACGCAATACTTCCTATCAAATTGGTCACGACAGACAAACTAAGCGGCGATATCAAAGAGCTTGATACGTCTATCTCCATTGTTATTGCTCCGGTGGTAGATGGTGTTACGACCGAAGTGAAAGTGATTCAAACTGACGGATTGAACAGTGAAGAACAGCCCGTAGACGATGAATCAGAATGGGTGCCAGTCGCCAACAAAGCACTTGAAGATGGCATTATCGAGCTGGATTTCACGTCGAAATTAATCGACCCCGATACGTCGCCCAATTCCGGTGTTGAAACCATCACTCAGGCTGTATTGACCGTTGACAGCTCCGTAGGTTTTTTTGTTGATGAAAGTGGTGAGAATCCGCAAAGCACCATCACTGTTTCCAGTGCTGATCTTTCCAAGGTTTACTTCAAGCCGATAGCGGATTTCAGTGGTGATGTCAGCATTAAAGTCGATACAACGGTCGAAGATAGGGCAGTGAATGACCAGACGAGCTTACCTGACTCTGTCACCGTTAAAACCATCTCAACCAATGTGTCCTTCGAAGTCTTGCCAGTTAACGATCCGGTTACCTTCAGTGGTAATACTTCAGCGATTGCGGGCAACGAAGATGAGCAAATCGCACTAACAGGAGTCACGGCAACGCTGCAGGACACTGATGGTTCTGAGAAGATTGTTTCGGTGAAACTCACCGGTGTGCCTGATGATTTCCAGTTGGTTTCTAATGGAAGCCAGTTGGTGCAGAACAGTGGCGGCGGCGACTGGACCATCAGTGTGCCACCTAACAGCCAAAGTTTCTCTCTTGATGATATTGCGTTTATTCCACCCAAAAACTTCAGTGGTTCAATGACGGTCGTCATGGTGGTTTACGCCAAAGAAAATCTACTCAGCACACCGAAAGAATACAGCACAACCATCGACGTTGTGGTTAACCCCATTGGCGATGGAGTAGACACTGAAATCACCACGTCGGTCTCCGGCACGGAAGACGAGAACATTGAGTTGCCTTTGGATGTCACGGTGATCGACAAAGCGCCTTCATATGATGGTTCGGGATTGTCAGTGACTGAGAATGGGCCAGAAGTGGTGAAAGTGGTGCTGACCAATGTGCCGGATTCCGCAACGATCAGCCTGCCGCCGGGTGTTGCCAGTGGGAGCAGTGCGGAAAAACAACCCGATGGAAGTTGGGTCGTTATCGCCAATCAAACCACGCTGTCTTCGCTTATTTTCACGCCGGGAGATGCCAATGAAAATAACTGGGATGGGCAGCTTGAAGTGTCGATTCGCGCGGTAGACAACGGCGTAGAAGCGGACAGTTCGCTGTGGGTGAATCAGGTGATCGATGTTACCGTCACACCAGTCAATGACGAGCCAGAGTTAACCTTGCCAACTTCACTGGAAGCGGAAGAAGAAACCACCTTACTGATTGAATCGATACAGGTGAAAGATGTTGATGCTAATGAAACGTCTGGTGGTGCCATTTCTATTCGCTTGAGTGCGATTGACGGTGTGATTGGTTTACCGGACTCACCACCATTGCCTTCGGGCGTGACGGTGAGTGGGCAGGGCACCAATAACATGACTTTGGAGGGGCCGCTGGATGCCATTAATGACGCTTTGGGCAATGGCGTCACTTACACGGGAGATACTAATTTCAGTGGTGAAGATACCCTTACCGTAACGGTCAACGATAACGGAAATACCGGTGACGGAGGGGCGAAGACAGATACGGATTCGGTCAGCATCAATGTACTGCCAAAACCGGACATTCCCACACTTACCCTGAATACGCCACAAACCGCTGCGGTTGCGGGGAGTGTCGCTTCTGTGATTCCACTGCTTGGACTGGCAGCTGCATTGACGGACCCATCTGAAACGCTTTCGATCGAAATTCGAAATGTGCCTGCGGGACTAACATTCGTTGATGCTGACGGCGCAGCCATGGGGACAGGCCCTATCGGTGGTGTTGTGACGCTAACGCCGGCAGAGCTCGCACAACTGCATGTGACAGGCTCGTCAGTGCTGTCGAACACCGTTGAAGTGGTTGCTATTTCAACGACAACGACGGGGGAATCGGCAGAATCTGATTCCATCGAACTTTCTATCAACGTGACTAACGCAGGCGAAGGGGCGATTGCAGCTGCAGATCCTGCCCTCGACAATGTGGTGGTTTCGGGAACGGAAAATGCCACACTGGAAGGTGGCGCTGGTGACGATACCTTGATTGGCGGGCTTGGCGCAGACATCCTCAGTGGCGGCGCAGGTGATGACAGCTTGTGGGGTGGTAAAGAGGGTGAAGCGGACAACAGCATCGACAGGTTTGTCTGGAATGCAGCAGATTTTGGCACCGTCGGCAGCCCTGCGACAGATACCATCGAAGATTTCGACACTGCAACGGATGTGGTGGATCTCAGTGGTGCGCTAAGCCTGCAAAACCTGAGTGGCCTTCCAGCGCTGACTGATATCCTCGCATTAACCGAAAGCGGTGGCAGCGCAACTCTGAGTGTTTCAGTTGGCGGAGATAAAGTTCAGGACATCGTTTTCAACGGCGTCAGTTTGGATGAAATGATTAATGGCACGGCTTCTGGGATGACCCAGGAAGAGCTCCTGACCTCTGTCATCGATAGCGGTCAGTTATATCTCGGTGACAATATCGGTAATGGAGAAAGCAATACGTTGGTCGCCGATGACGCGGGAGAAAGCCTGTTTGGTATGGGTGGCAATGATACCCTGCAAGCGGGTAAAGGCGATGACATTCTCACTGGCGGTGAAGGAGAAGATCTGTTCGTTTGGCTGGAGTCGTCTTTGACCAATCCAGCGAATACAGACAGGGTGACTGATCTGACGTTGGGGCAGGACAAACTGGATATCTCTGACTTGCTGACAGGGTTAAGCTCAACACCGGGTGCATCTGATTTATTGCCATTTTTTGATGATGCGACTGTCGCTAACGATGGCACGATCACGCTTGCCTTGATTTCAAATGGGCAAACGCAAAACATCGTGCTGGAAAGCATGGATATATCGAGTTCAGGGCTTAGTCTGGCTGCAGGATCCAGTACTTCAGAAATCATTAACGCCCTTTACGACCAACAGGTTTTTAAAGTGGATTAACGGGAGAGCTAAGTTTGCTCATTGAGTGGTCTTTGTTCAAGGTATTGAATTTGGACATAACTATTTTCGTCAATTGAGTCATCTGTCGATAGATTAAGACTATGCTGTTAGAGGACGTTATTGTTTTTGCCCTCACATGCATTGAGATCTGGTATGAGCACAGAACCTAAAACTTCAATCTTGACAGAAAGCGGTACAAACGAACTCGAGATTATTGAATTTCGTTTAGAGAAAATTTTGCCTGATGGCTCTAAAAAGATCTGTTATTACGGTATCAACGTCGCCAAAGTAAGAGAGGTTATCCGCGTTCCCGATACCACGGACTACCCCAATGCACAGCCTAACGTGCTGGGGGTGTTCTCTCTTCGTGGCAAGTTGATTCCTTTGGTGGATTTAGCTCGCTGGCTTGGCGTGCCAACCAAGGATTGTGTCGAAGAAAAAGTCGTTATCGTTACTGACTTCAATAAGATGTCTAACGGCTTCTTAGTAGACAGTGTTAGCCGGATTCACCGGATATCCTGGGAAGAAGTGGAATCTCCCAGCCAATTCCTCGAAGCTTCAGATCAAGACTGTGTCGTGGCGGTAGTGCGTCAGGAAACCAATCTCATCATGATCCTCGACTTCGAGAAAATCATTGCTGACATCAATCCTGAACTTAGCATGGAAAAATACGATGTCACCAAAGACAAAACCGTGGTCATTGATGATGCCATGGTGGCAAGGCGCGAAGCTAAAACCATCCTTGTTGTCGATGACTCAGCGTTTATCAGGCGTTTGATTGAAAACACGTTGAGATCGGCGGGTTACAATGTGATCACAGCAAAAGACGGTCAGGAAGGGCTGGACAACATGATTGAGTTTGTCCGGCTTTGCACCGAAGAACAACTGCCCATTACCGAGTTCGTCGACGGTGTCGTCTCTGATGTGGAAATGCCGAAAATGGACGGCTTGCATCTGGTGAAAAGACTGCGTGAAATCGGTGAATACAAAGACATTCCGATTGTCATGTTCTCTTCCTTGATGAGTGAAGACAACCGCCGCAAAGCGCTGGATCTTGGTGCGAATGACACCATCACCAAACCAGAAATTGGCCGCATGGTTGGCTTGATGGATAGTTTGGTATTGAAAGAAGGTTAGTCGGCTGCCAACAGAAGTGAAAAGCGCCAAATAGGCGCTTTTCTTCTTTTAAGCGATTGAGCATTGAAGCTAGGCAGTCGCCAGCGGTGGCGGTTTCTTGTATGAGTGCACTACCAGTGCGATAAACAGCCCTGCACCCAGTAAGCGAAGCCAAATATCCAAACCTGGCCACATCATCAAAGCTGCCATACCGAATGTTGCTGCGCGGAAAAGCGGATTAATCGGACCTTCAAGATAACCCTCTAAGCCAGCTACAAGCGCCCAAGTACCCAAAATGGCAAACAGGGTCACAATAACAACCTGCTGAAAATCTCCCGCTACCAATGGTGTATACGCCATGAGTAGTGGCACTAAATAAAGTCCTTTCGCGATTTTCCAGGCTTTGAAGCCTGTAGCCATTGGAGGTGTGCGCGCAATGGTAGCGGCTGCAAAGGCGGTTAAGCACACAGGTGGCGTCACGTTACTGTCTTGAGATAACCAGAAAATGATCAGGTGTGCGGCCAACAGGGCTAATCCAACGGTAACTGGGCCCAGAGATTGCTCCAGAAGCGTCGCTTTAAAATCATCCGGTACCTTGCCTACTAAATCGACGGCCATTTCAAATGACATGGGTGAGCCCAAAGCGGCGAGCTGCTCCGGTGCTATCAGCATAAATATGGTCTTGGCTTCTTCTGGCAACTGACCGGTAGTAAGAAGCTCAAGCAATTGCTGCTCGGCAATCAAGCCATAAAGGGCAGGCGCAGAAAGGGTGCCAAGCACAATGTAGGACGCGGTGACAGGCAATCCCATTCCCAAAATCAGCGATGCCAGCGCGACCAATACAATCATGATGAACAGGCTGCCACCTGCCCAGTCATTGATCATCAGGGAGAAGGTATTGCCAATCCCTGTGGTACTGATGACGTTGACCACTAAGCCAATACCAGTAAGCAATACCGCTGTGGTCGCCATGTTACGGGCGCCTTGGGCGAGCGCATCAAAGATATCCGCGATACCCATCCTGTTTGGTGATAACCAAGACGACACAACCACTGAAATGATCGAGATACCCGCCGCATAGGTTGGTGTGAAGTCCATGACCAACAAAGCGACAAGCACAGCGAGTGGAATGAGGTAGTGCCAACCCGACGCCAATACTTTCAGCATGGATGGCGTTTCGGTTTCTAGCTGATGCACACCGGAGCGTTTGGCTTCTATGCGCACGAAGAAGGCCACAGACAGAAAATAAATCAGAGCAGGTGCAAACGATACTGCGATGATTTCGACATAGGGAATTTGGGTGTATGACGCCATGATAAACGCGCCAGCGCCCATTACAGGTGGCATGAGCTGCCCGCCTGTCGATGCTGCTGCTTCTACCCCCGCAGCAAACTTGGGAGGAAACCCAGCTTTCTTCATTAAGGGAATGGTGATCACCCCAGTAGATACGGTGTTTGCCACGCTGGAACCGGATACTGAGCCCATCAACCCAGAGCCCAAAACAGCGACAAAGCCGGGGCCGCCGATGATCTTTCCCGCGGCAGCACGGGAGACATTGATGATGTAATCACCGGCTCCGGATTTCACCAAAAATGCCCCAAACAAGATGAACATGAAGACATAGCTCCATGAAATTCTTGAGATTGGGCCAAACATGCCTTCTGAGCTGTAGAAAGCACGATAGAGCATGGTTTCTGCTGAAAGTCCCGGGAAAGCGAATATGCCATCCAGCCAACTTCCCCACCACACCACATAAGTGAGCGCCACAACAATCAGGCATGGAATAAACCAGCCCATGGTGCGGCGAATTAATTCAAGGGCGATCAAAATAGCGATGACAGAGAACACCCAGTCGGTGGTGACGAAGGTTACGCCACGATCATACAGCGCATCTTCAGCGAAAATGATGTAAACCAGACAGGTGATAGCGGCGACGGCGATACCAATGTCGATGGCCAGCGCAAAACGGTTATTTCGCCATTTGGCTGCAGCAGGGTAGGTCAACGCACACATTACTGAAAAACCAGCGAAATGTGCCGCAGATACCCAGAGTTCTGGCAGTGTAGCGAACGTATTAAACCAAATGTGAACAAGTGAAAGCGCGATACCGAAAAAGGTGACAATACGAGTGATTAACGGGAAATCTGTCCGTTGCGTCAGTTCAAATTGGGAGAGTTCGGTTTCGATTTCCTGAGCTGAATCAGCACTGGAAGATTTATCGGTCATATTCCCTCTAGCGTGCAAAGAAGACACGACGTCCTGTTGGGCTGGAAATGAAGAAGCGGCGCTGACGGGGTCAGCGCCTTGGGTTTAGCCGTTAGTTGCTAACAAGGTGATCAGGAATCGTCAAACCTTGTTCTTTGTAGTAGCGAGCCGCACCTGGGTGTAGTGGCACAGGCAGGCCATCAATGGCTTTTTGTAGCGACATCGCTTTAGTGGCTTTGTGAATACCATTCAAGAAAGCCAGGTTTTCATAGATGGTTTTTGTCAGCAGGTATACGTCTTCGTCACTGATGTCACTGCGTACTGCCAGGAAGTTAGGCTGAGCGATAGTTTCAACCGCTTCGGTTTGACCAGGGTAAGTATTGGCTTCAATCACGTAACGGGTCCATAGGTTATAGCTGCCATTCGCTTCTTTAACCTGCTCGTCGGTGAAGTTGAGGATTTTGATTTTATCGCCCATTGCGGCATAAGCACGGGTCACAGCGCTGACAGGGACACCTGCAGGCGTGTTCATGCCATCAATGTTGCCGTTTTGCAGAGCATCAGCACTGGCGCCGTACCCTAGGTACGCCATATTGAATTTGTTTGTGTCAATATCCAAACCTTTCAGAATTTGAAGACCAGAGCCTTCTGTTCCTGAGTTCTTCTTACCGATAGAGAACTTTTTGCCGTCCATCGCTTTCATGTCTGCCATGGTGCCAGTTTTGGCCAAATCGCTTAGCATGATGAAGTGCTCAACGTTTTGCCAAAGCATGGAAACAGAACGCAGTTCTTTCTGCGGGCCTGCCTGCTCAACTTTGCCTTCACCATTCCACGCCCATGCACCATAGAGACCCTGTAGGATTGCAAACTGTGCTTCGTTCTCGCGGAGCAACTTAACGTTTTCGCCAGAACCTGCAGAGCTGATAGCCGACAGCGAAAACTTGTACTGAGGCTCCAGCTTCACTTTACTCAGCGTCGCCAGTGCCACACCGACTGGATAGTATGTGCCACCCGTAGAGGCTGTGGCGAGGATATAGTCTCTTTCTTCCGCAGCGGCACTGCCCATGCCTGCTGTCACGATGGCAGTTGCCAATGAAAGGGTTTTCACCAAGGATTTGATTTTCATACAACACTCCAATGTTATAGGTATCCGTTGCCGTGGAATAAGATGCAAAGCGTGAGATAGACGCGTCGCAGATAACCAGCAAAGAATAGCCGAGATTGTAAATGGGATGTTAAGCAGTCCTGATAAACATAAGCTTTCTCTCAGTTTTTCTCCCAGCCTAAGACTTTGGTCTAATGCGTTTTATGAGATAAGATCGAGGAAGTCATCATCGGAGGTAACGTGGCGAAACCCAACAAGAAATTGCCGGAACGATCAGTCGATATCATCTGCGCGAAATGCAAGGCGATGTTGTTCAAATACAAGAAAGGCGGGAAAGGGTCTTTGGTGAAGTGTTTTAAAGAACGTATTGTCGTTGATTACACCGAAACGCCTTGTGAGTGTCCTTCTTGTGGCAATGTGTTTGCGAGGGAGACGTTGGTCAGGGGAACACCTGCTTATAAGATCATTGGCGGTAAGGCTGCCATGAAATAGAAAAGGCACCCTAAGGTGCCTTGAGTTCTTTTTCGCTAAGGGTTTTAGATGCCCGCGCGTTTAAACAGACCAGCCATCAGCTTAGAGCTGGATTTCACGCCTGAAGATTTACCTTTAAATTCACCAGCAAGACGAGAGTTACCGACTTCGCGAGCGATGTGCTGCATGGTCAGGTACATATCTCTTGCCGACTTCATGCGGTTCTGGTCATTGAGTGGTGCCAGAAGTTTGATCATGTCAGCACCAGACATCTTGTTGGAGACTGCATGCTCTTCGATTGCAGTCAGCAGTCTATCTAAATCGTTGGTTGCTTCTGAGCTTTCAATCCCTTCTTTCTTCATTGCTTTCAGATTACGGCGGCGGATCTGCTTAATGATGAAAGTAGGACGGCTTACTAGCTTGTAACCCCAAAAACCCGCTGCGACGACAAGAGCGATACCGCCAACCACGTATGGCCATACGGAACCGGAAGATTCAGCAACGGTTTGTGCATTAGCTGCGACTTCTACAACAGCTGAAGGTACGTCAGACATCTTTTTACCTTTGTTCTTTTTGAATTGAGCGTAGTTTCGCACTGTGGCACGAAAAAACACTGTTGCGCTTCACATTAAAGGAAAAGACCCGTCTTTGTGAAGTTTGATTGCAGAATTTTTATGCAGATTTCCAACAGTCACTTACGTATGTAGAGGAGTTTCGTTAAAGATTAGTGAATGTTATGAGCGTAAAAGTGAATGAAAGGGATTTCTTGGTGTTAAGTGGATTTGGTATGTGTTTTTAGCCATTTAAGCAAAAAAAGCAGGAGTTTTGACCCCGCTTTTTCGCTGTTCTGTGGGATATTACTGAAGGTTACATGCCGCCGAGGCAGATATACTTGGTATTCAGGTATTCATCGATACCCTGTTTGGCACCTTCGCGGCCAATGCCAGATTGCTTCACACCGCCAAACGGTGCAACTTCGGTAGAGATAACGCCTTCGTTGACGCCGACCATGCCGTAATCCAGCGCTTCCGCAATGGCGAAAATACGATTGATGTCTTTGCTGTAGAAATAACTGGCAAGGCCGTAAATAGTGTCGTTCGCCATCTGCACCAGAGAGTTATCGTCGCTAAATCGAATGACAGGGGCGATAGGACCAAATATTTCTTCCTGAACAATCGCCATGTCGTGGGTGACATCAGTGAGAATCGTTGGCTCAAAGAATCGGCCACCCTGATCTTTTCCTCCAACGGCCACTTTCGCTCCTTGTTCAGTAGCACCAGTAATCAGACGTTGGACTTTGGCTTTAGCGTTATCGTCAATCAAAGGCCCAATGGTTACGCCATCCTCGAGACCATTTCCTATTTTCAGCGCTTTCACTGCTTCTGAGAACTTCTCGACGAATTCGTCGTACACCGCATCCTGAACGTAAAAGCGGTTGGCACAAACACATGTTTGACCTGCGTTACGGAATTTGGAGGCAACGGCACCTTTCACAGCGGCATCGATATCTGCGTCATCGAAAACGATAAAAGGGGCATTGCCGCCAAGTTCCATCGACACACGTTTAACGCTCTCGGCACTTTGTTTCATTAGAATACGGCCGACATTGGTGGAACCGGTAAAGGAAATTTTCTGGATTTGATCACTGCTACAGAAGAGTTCTCCAGCCATCACTGCATCGGTTGTGGTTACAATCGCCAGTAAATCACGGGGTAAACCAGCCTGATAGGCAAGTGCCGCAACAGCGTAAGCACTTAAAGGCGTTTGAGCAGCGGGCTTGGCAATAAAGCTGCAACCTGCTGCTAGTGCTGGCGCGGCTTTGCGGGTGATCATCGCGATAGGGAAGTTCCATGGCGTGATAGCCGCTGCAACGCCCACTGGTTGGCGAATGGTCATGATTCTGCGGTCAGCCAATGGCGTTGGAATAGTTTCGCCATAAGTGCGTTTACCTTCCTCGGCAAACCATTGGATAAATGACGCACCATAGGCAACTTCACCACGGGACTCAGCAAGTGGTTTGCCTTGCTCTAATGTCATGATGCGGGCCAAATCTTCCTGATTTTCCATCAACAGGTTAAACCATAGGATCAGAATCTCACTACGCTGTTTCGCTGTCTGTTTGGCCCACTTTTTTTGTGCCTCTGAGGCTTTACTGACGGCATTTTCAATCTCTTTCTGACTGTGATTAGGCACATAACCTAGAACCTCTCCGGTAGCAGGGTTATCAACAGCGATGGCAGTGTTCGTGTTTTCGCACATTGCCGAGAGTAGCGAGCGGTTAGTTATCTGTTCCATAGCGGCTTCCATTCGATGAATCAGTTGAGTTGAGATTAGCCTAACTGCCGGATTAGTTGGTTGCAAGGATAGGGGATTAAGGCGGCAGCAAGGTGAAAGAAAAGATGCTGAGATTGTGATTTGTGCAATATATTGAACGGGTGAGCCTTTGAATGCCTGGAATCAAAAAGCCAGCGTAGTCGCTGGCTTTCAGAGTCATCACAACAGGTTGATGTTATTTCGCAACGTTACCTGCCACGTTCATAATATCCCACGTGCGCGCAAAAGGTGGCGCGTAGGCAAAGTCCATCATACCAAGTTGGTTGGTGGTCAATCCGGCACTTACCGCGACAGCCATTGCATCAATGCGGTGTACCGCGCCTTTGTAGCCGATGATCTGCGCCCCAAGAATACGCTTTGAACCTTCCTCATACACCAGCTTAATGTGCATATCAGATTGGCCTTCGCAGTAGTTGGTGTGGCATTTGTCCTTAATGGTGACGGTTTTAACCGCAAACCCAGCGCGAATGGCCTCTTGCTCAGAAAGACCAGTGCGGCCGGCTTCCAAACCCAGAACGCGAACGCAACTGGTGCCCAAAGAACCCGGAAACTCCTGTGGTTCACCTTCGATTTGTGCGATGTTGTCACCAATCATCCGGCCAAGTTTATTCGCACCCGTTGCCAGTGGGATATACACATTCTCACCGGATACCGAATGCCAGATTGTTGCGCAGTCACCCGCAGCCCAAACATCGCTCAGCGATGTTTTACCTTGGCGATCGACGACAATGGCACCGTTATCTAAGGTTTTGATACCAGTCTCTTTCAGAAATTCGGTGTTTGGTTTAACGCCAGTACACACGATGACCAAATCTGTTACGTACTGGCCTTTGTCTGTTTCAATACCAGAAACATGACCTTCACCCACAATGTTTTTCAGGGATTCGCCGGTGTGAATCTCAACGCCCGCTTTTTCCAGTTCAGACGAAAAATGAACGCTGATTTCCGCATCAAAAGCATCTGGAATAAGGCGCTCAGCACGTTCAATCAGTCGAACCTTCTTACCTTGGTGAATCATGGCTTCGGCGACTTCAAGGCCAATAAAGCCAGAACCAATCACAGTGACATGCTGACACGATTCGTTCTGAACCGCTTCTTTTAGCGAAAGACCGTCTTGCATGACACGAAGCTTATGAACGCCTTGCTTGTCGAGGCCAGAAACCGGAGGCAACACTTCTCTTGCGCCTGTGGCAATCATCAGGCGGTCGTACTCTGCGATGAACGTTTCGTCTTGGTGGACGACTTCCAGTTTCTTTCGTTCAGCATCCAACTTGGTAACGCGATGACCGGTTTTCACGGTAATGCCTCGTTCAGCAAACTGGGCTGGCGTGAACTCTGACATATAGCCAGCATCCTGAAACTCATCAGCGACATAGTAGGGAAGACCGCATGCACCGAATGAGATGATTTCTGTAGCCTCATAGACTGTGATGGTCGCGTTTGGGTTAACGCGACGAGCTTTAGCTGCAGCACTCATGCCTGCTGCTTCACCGCCGATAATAACGATGTTCATATTGTGAACCTTCAAATAAAACAGGAAAAGGGGGCGTAATGCCCCCAATTGTATTTAGATTAGTGCCTAGGCTGTGGCGTCTTCGCCATCCAGATTCAGCGGTTTGTCGTCGTTGAAAACAGTCATGTCAGTTTCGCCCATCAGCTTACTGGTCACAGAACCCGCTGTGATAGAACCTGAAACGTTCAGCGCGGTGCGGCCCATGTCGATCAGAGGTTCAATCGAAATCAGAAGGCCTGCTAATGCTACTGGGAAGTCCATCGCTGAAAGCACAATCAACGCAGCAAACGTCGCGCCGCCGCCGATGCCTGCAACACCAAATGAGCTGATAGTAATGATGGCGATCAGAGGAACGAGGAAGCTGATATCCAACGGGTTAATCCCCATTGTTGGCGCAATCATCACCGCGAGCATGGCAGGGTAGATACCCGCACAACCGTTCTGGCCGATCGTCGCCCCAAATGAAGCTGCAAAGTTGGCAATGCCACTTGGTACGCCAAGCGCCTGCTCCTGTGTACGCACATTCAAAGGAATGGTTGCAGCACTTGATCGTGAAGTGAACGCGAAGGTCAGTACCGGGATGATTTTCTTCAGGTGGCGAATCGGGTTCAGGCCAACCAGTGAAATGATCAACAAGTGAATGATGAACATGGTGATCAGCGCGCCATAAGAAGCAAACACGAAGTTAGCCAAATTCACGATATCAGCGTAGTTAGAGCCTGAAATCACTTTGGTCATCAGCGCCAACACACCGTAGGGCGTCAAGCGCAGCACCATAGTCACTATGCGCATCACAATGGCTTGTGCGACTTTGATGAAGTGTTCGAATGAGGCATAGATTTCGGGTTTCTTGGTGGAAATACCTGTCGCTGCCAAACCGATGAAGATGGAGAAGATCACCACGGCGATTGTCGATGTTTTACGCGAGCCAGTCATGTCCAGGAATGGATTAGCGGGAATGAACTCCAGAATCATGTTAGCGAAAGACAAGCTTTCCACACGCCCCAAGTTCGCTTCCAAGGATTGGCCTCGGGCAACTTCTGCTGCGCCTGCTGTCAGGCCATCTGCACTCAGACCGAATAGTAGCGACCATGCAATGCCAACCAGTGCAGCAATCATGGTGGTGATCACAAGCACCCCAATGCTCATCGCACTGATTTTACCCACCGATGTGCCACCATTCAGTTTGAGAATGGCCGAAATGATCGAGACCATGACCAACGGAATGATGATCATTTGCAGTAGCTTAACGTAGCCTTTTCCGACGATATCGAAGTAGTCAATGCTGGTGGCAATGATGTCTGAACCCGCACCGTAAAACAGTTGCAGTAATCCACCAAAAACAACACCTAAACCCAAGCCAGCAAAAACGCGTTTAGTAAAAGGAACATATTTGGCTTGGAGTTTATAAAGGAAATAAATAAGCGCGATGAATATCGCGAGGTTAAATATAACGCTCATTGTCATTCTATAATAATCCTTAAAAAATCAGCGGGCTAAAATGAAACAAATAACAAAATAAAAACATATACCCAAACAACCTGAAGATGCTTGTATTCAGAGGTCATCAATG
>NZ_LASY01000051.1:0-18723 GCF_000973155.1 Grimontia sp. AD028
AGATGTGTATAAGAGACAGGCGTTTGTGGGGAATTTCTGCTGCGTTATCGGCTTCTCATGTAGGCTAGCTACACATCGAAGCCTCTGCCTTGCATAAAATCCCCACAAACTGCTGCAAAAATCATCACCAAAGATCAACAGCCCCTAAAAACTAAAAACATAAAAAAGCCCGCCATTAAGGCGGGCAAGGAGGTTATCGTAACGGTCGGCTTACTGCCGACTCATTAGTCGCCCCTCACAACTCAAAGCGTCAGCTCCAAATCGTTCGGGGCAGTTTTGTTAATTATTTACCGTACTTTTCTGCCACGCGTGCGTGCAGTTCTTGTACTGAATTCACTTTCGACAGGTCGGCTGCTGCATGAGCCATACAGGTTGCGAAGGCTGCGTTCAGCGTAGTGGTGTAGTTCACCTTCTCTGCCAGTGCGCCGCGACGAAGTACCTTCGAGTCCTCAATCGCTTGACGACCTTCGGTGGTATTGATGATGTAGCTGTACTCACCGTTCTTGATACGGTCAAGAATGTGAGGACGGCCTTCGTGTACTTTGTTCACCAGGCGTGGGTTGATGCCCGCTTCGCCAAGAACAACCGCAGTACCGTGAGTCGCATCCAGCTCGAAGCCCAGCTTGATCAGCTTGGCTGCCAGGTCAACAACACGTTGTTTGTCGTTGTTACGAACAGACAGCAATGCGCGACCTTGCTCAGTGTAAGTTTTGCCACAGCCAAGATCTGCTTTCGCAAACGCTTCTGCAAACGTGTCGCCCACACCCATGACTTCACCGGTTGAACGCATTTCAGGGCCAAGCAGTGGGTCAACGCCAGGGAACTTGTTGAATGGCAGAACCACTTCTTTCACTGAATAGTAAGGAGGAATGATTTCCTGAGTGAAACCCTGTGACTCCAGAGACTGACCCGCCATAACACGAGCAGCAATCTTCGCCAGTGGTGCGCCGGTCGCTTTTGATACGAAAGGTACCGTACGCGCTGCACGTGGGTTCACCTCAATCAGGTAAACTTCGCCATCTTTTACTGCAAACTGAGTATTCATCAGGCCACGAACGCCCAGCTCAAAGGCCAGTTTCTCTACCTGACGGCGCATCTCGTCCTGAATCTCTTGGCTCAGGGTGTAAGCAGGCAGTGAACATGCAGAGTCACCAGAGTGAACACCCGCTTGTTCGATGTGTTCCATGATGCCACCGATAACCACGCGCTCACCGTCGCAGATTGCATCGACGTCAACTTCCGTCGCGTCATCCAGGAAACGGTCCAGCAGAACTGGTGATTCGTTAGACACGCTTACCGCTTCATTGAAGTAACGGCGTAAGTCGCTTTCGTCGTAAACGATTTCCATTGCGCGGCCGCCCAGTACATAAGAAGGGCGAACCACCAGCGGGTAACCGATTTCACGAGACTTTTCTACCGCTTGCTCAAGTGCAGTCACGGTCGCATTCTCTGGCTGCTTCAGGCCAAGACGCTCAACTGCTGCTTGGAAACGCTCACGGTCTTCTGCACGGTCGATAGCATCAGGGCTGGTACCGATAATTGGCACACCTGCCGCTTCCAGCGCACGCGCCAGTTTCAGTGGTGTTTGGCCACCATACTGAACGATAACGCCTTTAGGCTTTTCAACACGCGCAATGGCCAGTACGTCTTCCAGTGTTACCGGTTCGAAGTACAAACGGTCTGAGGTGTCGTAGTCAGTAGAAACTGTCTCAGGGTTACAGTTAACCATGATGGTTTCGTAGCCGTCTTCGCGCAGTGCCAGTGATGCGTGTACACAGCAGTAGTCGAATTCTATACCTTGACCGATACGGTTTGGACCGCCGCCCAGAACCATGATCTTGTCTTTATCTGAAGGGTTCGCTTCACACTCTTCATCGTAAGATGAGTACATGTACGCCGTGTCAGAAGAGAATTCTGCTGCACAGGTATCTACACGCTTGTAGACAGGGTGAATATCGTACTGGTCGCGCAGTTTGCGGATTTCGCTTTCGCTCACACCCAGCAGCTTGCTCAGGCGTGCATCGGAGAAACCTTTACGCTTCAGTTTGCGCAATACTTTCGCATTCAGGCCAGCAAAGCCGCCTTCTTTGATTTCCGCTTCCAGCTTCACAATCTCTTCGATTTGAACCAGGAACCAGCGATCGATATTGGTCAGTTTGAACACACCGTCTACGGACATGCCCGCACGGAATGCATCTGCGATATACCAAATACGTTCTGCGCCTGCATCTTTCAGCTCGTGGCGGATTTTGGTCAATGCATCTGGCTCATCCAGGTCAACCATCTCGTCGAAACCGGTCGCACCTACTTCCAGACCACGCAGCGCTTTGTGCAGTGATTCCTGCTGGTTACGGCCGATAGCCATGACTTCACCAACAGATTTCATCTGGGTAGTCAGGCGGTCATTCGCGCCCGCAAATTTTTCGAAGTTGAAGCGTGGGATCTTGGTAACCACATAGTCAATGGTCGGTTCGAAAGACGCTGGTGTTGCACCACCAGTGATGTCGTTCATCAGCTCATCAAGGGTGAAACCAACAGCCAGTTTCGCTGCCACTTTTGCAATCGGGAAACCCGTTGCTTTCGATGCCAGTGCAGAAGAGCGTGATACACGTGGGTTCATTTCGATGATAACCATACGGCCATCTTTCGGGTTGATACCGAACTGAACGTTAGAGCCACCGGTTTCAACGCCGATTTCACGCAGAACCGCCAGCGATGCATTACGCATCAGTTGGTATTCTTTGTCAGTCAAGGTCTGCGCAGGTGCAACCGTGATGGAGTCGCCGGTGTGGATACCCATGGCATCGAAGTTCTCGATAGAACACACGATGATACAGTTGTCCGCTTTGTCGCGAACCACTTCCATTTCGTACTCTTTCCAACCGATCAGAGATTCGTCAATCAGCAGCTCATTGGTTGGGGAGAGATCCAGACCGCGGCGACAGATTTCGTCGAACTCTTCTTTGTTATACGCGATACCGCCACCGGTACCACCCATAGTGAAAGAAGGACGGATGATACATGGGAAACCAACCATATCGAGGACTTTGTAAGCCTCTTCCATGGTTTTCGCCGTGTCAGCGCGTGGACATTCCAGACCGATAGACTTCATGGCTTTGTCGAAACGTGAACGGTCTTCTGCTTTATCAATTGCGTCCGCCGTTGCACCAATCATCTCCACGCCGAACTCAGCCAGTACGCCGTGTTTTTCCAGATCCAGTGCACAGTTCAGCGCTGTCTGGCCACCCATGGTAGGCAGAACTGCATCTGGGCGCTCTTTAGCGATGATGTTGCGTACCACTTCCCACTGGATTGGCTCGATGTAAGTCGCATCAGCCATCTCTGGGTCAGTCATTATGGTGGCAGGGTTAGAGTTCACCAGAATTACGCGGTAACCCTCTTCACGCAGCGCTTTACACGCCTGTGCACCTGAATAGTCGAACTCACACGCCTGACCGATAACAATCGGGCCTGCGCCAAGGATAAGAATACTTTGAATATCTGTACGTTTTGGCATTCTCTGCTACTCCGGATTACGCGCTGTGTTGCTTGATCAGTTCAATAAAGTGGTCGAAAAGCGGTGCCGCATCGTGCGGACCTGGGCTCGCTTCAGGGTGGCCCTGGAAGCTAAATGCAGGCTTATCCGTACGGTGGATGCCTTGCAGTGAGCCGTCGAACAGAGATTTGTGCGTCGCGCGCAGGTTAGCTGGCAGCGTCTCTTCGTCTGCTGCAAAGCCGTGGTTCTGGCTGGTGATCATCACGACATTGCGGTCCAAGTCTTTAACCGGGTGGTTCGCACCGTGGTGACCGAACTTCATCTTCACGGTTTGTGCACCTGATGCCAGTGCCAAGATTTGGTGGCCCAGACAGATACCAAAGATTGGTAAGCCTTTCTCTAGGAACACCTTGGTCGCTTCGATAGCATAAGTACATGGCTCTGGGTCGCCAGGGCCGTTTGACAGGAACACACCGTCTGGATTCATTGCCAGCACTTCTTCTGCTGAAGTCTGAGCTGGAACCACAGTCAAGCGACAGCCACGGTCAACCAACATACGCAGAATGTTACGTTTCGCGCCGAAATCATAAGCCACTACGTGATAAGGCAGTTCGCTGTCATCTTTCGCTTCTGGCAGGCCGCCTTCCAGCGTCCATGAGCCTTGTTTCCACTCGTACGCTTCAGCTGTCGTCACTTCTTTCGCCAGATCCATGCCTTTCAGGCCTGGGAACTCTTTGGCTTTTGCCAGTGCCAGCGCTTCATCGATGTTGTCGCCCGCAACGATGCAACCATTCTGAGCGCCTTTTTCACGCAGCAAACGGGTCAGCTTACGGGTGTCGATGTCAGCGATGCCAACGATGTTTTGGGATTTCAGATAATCAGAAAGGGATTGCTGATTACGAAAGTTAGAAGCGATAAGGGGGAGGTCGCGGATTACCAGGCCTTGAGCATGGATTTTTGAGGATTCTTCGTCTTCGGTATTAGTACCGGTATTGCCAATGTGGGGATAAGTAAGAGTAACGATTTGCTGGGAATAGGAAGGGTCGGTGAGAATTTCTTGGTACCCCGTCATCGAGGTATTGAAAACAACTTCACCAACAGCGGTTCCATCAGCACCAATGGATTCACCGTGGAATACAGTCCCGTCTTCCAGGACTAAGAGCGCAGACTTGCTCAAGACAACCTCCAAATCAATAAAGATGCAGAAAAACTATATAATCTTGCATCAAAGCATTCCATACAAGTGTCAAAAATCACTAAAGCTGAATTTTGACAAATTGCGCGCATTCTAGAGATCGATTCACAAGCTGTCAATAAGTGGCAAAAAAAAGAATATTACTTATAGCCTGCAGCTGAGATTTTGCCTCTCAAACAGGCAAAAGTGATGGTTATCTGAGGATTTCATACGAAATTTCATCGTACAGGTTAACACTTTAAGGATGGAAGGATGAGACGGGAAAGAAATACAGTCAGGTCATCACGCAACCGTTTTTATTATCGGAGTTTAGTTTGGTTTTTGATGGCTTAACCATAAATCCCAAACCGATGACACTTAAAACACAGTTAAGTTGGAGGATTTCTGCAAATGGCGACTATTTAAATAAAATTGCCATTTATTGAGAAAAACTATGCAGCATACAGAAAGACACTGCATAGTTATATGAAAGCGTATTGACTGGAAAAACGAGTGACTTACAAGGTATCCAGTTCAAGCACGTCTTGCATGGTATAGAAGCCCGCATCTTTTGCAGCCAACCACACCGCGGCGCGAACAGCACCATTGGCAAAGGTCATACGATTAGAGGCTTTGTGAGTAATTTCCACGCGTTCACCAATGTCTGCAAACATAGCAGTATGCTCGCCGACGATATCGCCTGCTCGGATGGTCGCAAAACCAATCTCATCCCGGGTACGCTCACCGGTAATACCTTCACGGGCATATACAGCAACATCGCTCAGATTGTTACCCATGGCACCCGCGATAGCTTCACCCATACCAATTGCTGTACCTGATGGAGCATCCACTTTATGTCTGTGGTGCGCTTCAACGATTTCAATGTCACAGTAACCGCCCATCACTTTGGCGGCTTTCTCGAGCAGTTTGAAAACGAGGTTCACACCCACGCTGTAGTTTGGCGCCATGACGATACCAACATCGGTAGCTGCATCAATCTGTGCGCGCTGCTCTTCACTAAAGCCAGTCGTACCGATCACCAGTCGCTTACCATGAGCGCGGCAAAGCTCAATGTTTGCCAACGTCGCTACTGGTGCGGTGAAGTCAATGATGACATCAAATTGATCGGCCACTTTCGCCAAATCATCAACGATTGCTACATCGCGCTTACCAATACCTGCCAGTTCACCTGCGTCGGTACCAATCAAGCTCGACTCAGGACGCTCACTTGCTGCAGCCAGAACCGCGCCTTCCATCGCATCAGTCGCCTGAATAAGCTGTCGGCCCATGCGTCCGGCAGCGCCCGCAATTGCAATGCGAACCATCTGTTTCCCCTTTTAACTTCCTGTCATCACGCCATTTTGTGCGCGTTATGTTCGTAACTGGATAACCACTCTACCCTTTTCGCCGCGTGATGTGAATCAACCTCTGCGCGGTCAATCGCGGGAATGGCGGCGTAAAAAAGGGAGCCTTCGCTCCCTTTCGGTTTTATCGATCAATGCACTTCTTTTACTTGAAGCTCACGTGGTACTTCAAAGAACATGTTCTCTTCACGACCTTTCAGCTCTTCCACCGAAGTACCGCCCAACTCTTCAATACGGGCGATAATGAGGTTCACCAACTCTTCCGGCGCAGATGCACCTGCGGTAATCCCGACTTTGGATTTACCTTCAAACCATTCGGCTTTGACGTCTTCGGCACAATCAGTCAGATAACCTGGAGTTCCCAGTTTTTCACTAAGTTCCCGCAAACGATTTGAGTTCGAGCTGTTCTTTGAGCCCACAACGACTAGGACGTCACACTGGGTCGCGAGATCGCGAACGGCATCCTGGCGGTTTTGCGTTGCGTAACAGATGTCATCTTTACGTGGGCCCTGAATGTCCGGGAAGACTTTGCGCAGCGTCTCAATGACTTCTGCTGTCTCATCCACAGACAAGGTCGTTTGGCTGACGAAATGAAGGTTTGATGGATCTTTCACGTCCAGCTTGTAGACATCTTCAGGTTTCTCTACCAGATACATGCCTCCAGTTTCGCTGGCGTACTGTCCCATAGTACCTTCAACTTCTGGATGACCAGCATGGCCAATTAACACCACTTCCATGTTACGGCGGCTGGCACGTGCCACTTCCATATGAACTTTGGTCACCAATGGGCAAGTTGCATCAAACACGGTCAACGCTCGGGCTTTTGCTTCATTTCGCACTGCCTGCGACACACCGTGCGCAGAGAAAATCACAATGCTGTCGTCTGGCACTTCACTGAGTTCTTCAACAAATACCGCGCCGCGTGCTTTCAAGCCTTCCACGACAAAGCGGTTATGTACCACTTCGTGACGCACATAAATCGGTGGCTGGTAGAGTTCCAGAGCACGTTCAACGATGCTGATCGCTCGATCAACACCGGCACAAAAACCACGAGGGTTAGCTAGCATGACTTTCATGGAATAGCCTTTTTAAGCAACACTGACAATTTCAACGTCAAAGATAACACGGTGTCCCGCCAGTGGGTGATTGAAATCCACTGTCACAGACTCGCCCGCCACTTCTGTGATTAAGCCTGGGATCTCCTGACCGCCTGGGCCTGAGAAGGCGATGATGGTGCCTTCTTCTGCTGGTGCATCACCCGCAAACAAGCTTCTGTCCATGTGCTGGACGTTGTCTGGGTTTGGTTGACCAAAGGCATCTTCAGGTTCAAGCGTGAAGCTTGCAGACTCACCTTCAGTTAATCCCAACAGACATTTTTCGAAGTTCTCCGTCAGACTGCCATCGCCCATCACCAGTTTGGCTGGCTTACCAGAGGTTTTCGTGCTGTCGGCTACAGAGCCATCTTCGAGTTTGATAGTGAAGTGCATGATGACTTCACTGTTTGCAATAATTTGCGCCATTAACTCACATCCTTTGTTGGCGGGCAATTTACCAAAAGCAACAGAGCCCTTAAATCCCCAATTTAACTTGGGTTATCAAGGTATTTATACGACTTGGCGCCGACCACAGAGCAGTCAGCGCCAATGATTATCTCTTCGTCGCATAGCGCGAAGGTTATTCAGCTTCAGCTTGAGGCTTTTTTGATGCGATGATGCTATCCAGCACAATCAATACCGCACCAATCACAATCCCCGTATCAGCGAGGTTGAACGCTGGCCAGTGGTAGTTACCGACATAGAAATCAAGAAAATCGACCACATAGCCATGTACCAATCGGTCAAACAAGTTACCGATAGCGCCGCCAATGACCAAAGCATACGCAACATTCAGTATACGGTTCGTCGAGGGTGTTTGGCGCATCCAGTAAACCAGCATGCCGGAAACACCCAATGCGATGGCAGCAAAGAACCAACGTTGCCAGCCACCTGCATCGCTCAGAAAGCTGAACGCGGCGCCGTAGTTATGAACATAAAGCAGGTTAAAAAACGGCAGGACCTCAATGCGGTTCGACCAGCCGTAACCCATGGTATTCATCACCAGCAATTTGCTGCCGATATCCAGAACGAACACCAGAAGCGCTAGCCATAGCCAACGCAATCCTGATTGTTTCGCTGTCAGATCTTTCATCCAGCTTTCCTATCGTTGCCTGTTACGCGAACTGGCGCTTTTCGCCTTCGCCATCGATGTTGCTTACGCAACGGCCACAAATCGCTTCATGACCTTCGATGGTGCCAACATCCGCAACATGGTGCCAGCAACGATCGCACTTCTCTGCGTCAGACTTGGCAACAGCAACAGACAGACCTTCAACGTCAGTCGCTACCGCCGCTTCTGGTGCAGCATCAGTAGCAACGACCTCAGCTTTTGAAGTCAGCAGCACGAAGCGCAGTTCATCACCCATTGCCTGCAGCTTGGCTGCAAACTCAGGTTTCGCGTAAAGCGTCACTTCTGCTTCCAGAGAACCACCGATAGTTTTCTCGTTACGAGCAGCTTCCAGAACCTTGTTCACTGCACCGCGTACGCGAAGCAGTTCAGCCCAGAATGCATTGTTCAGTTGCTCGTCTTCACCCAGACCAAACAGACCGTCGTACCATACTTCGGTGAAAACGAACTTGTTACGGTTGCCTGGCATCTCGTTCCAGATTTCATCTGCAGTGAACGACATGATTGGCGCCATCCAGCGAACCAGTGCTTCCACAATGTGGAATAGCGCAGTTTGACAGCTACGGTGTGCGTGACCACCCGCTTTCGCGGTGTACTGACGGTCTTTAATGATGTCCAGATAGAATGAACCCATCTCAACCGAACAGAACTGCATCAGACGTTGCGTAACAGCGTGGAAGTTACACTCTTCAAACGCTTTCACGATCTCTTCCTGAGCTTCCAGTGCTTTACCCACTGCCCAGCGGTCTGCAACTACCAGATCTTCCGCTGCAACCATATCAGTTTCAGGGTTGAAACCGTTCAGGTTCGCCAGCAGGAAGCGCGCGGTGTTACGAATACGACGGTATGCGTCTGCACTGCGTTTCAGGATTTCGTCAGAAACTGTCATCTCACCGGTGTAGTCAGTCGATGCCACCCACAGACGCAGGATGTCGCCACCCAGCTTGTTCATCACGTCCTGAGGTGAAACCACGTTACCGATAGACTTCGACATCTTGCGGCCTTGGCCGTCAACAGTGAAGCCGTGCGTCAGAACCTGCTTGTAAGGGGCGTGGTTCTTGATCGCTACAGAGGTCATCAGGGAAGACTGGAACCAACCGCGGTGTTGGTCTGAACCTTCCAGATACATATCTGCTTCGTGACCGCCAAACTCTTCACGCTGGTTAACCACTGCATAGTGCGTTGCACCTGAATCGAACCATACGTCCAGGGTGTCCAGCACTTTCTCGTAGTTCGCCGCTTCTGCACCAAGCAATTCTTCAGCGTCTAAATCCCACCATGCCTGGATGCCAGACTGTTCAACTTTCTGAGCTACTTGCTCAATCAGCTCAACGGTGTTCGGGTGAAGCTCTGCCGTTTCTTTATGAACGAACAGAGCAATTGGCACACCCCAGGTACGCTGACGTGAAATACACCAGTCAGGACGACCTTCTACCATTGACTCAATACGGTTCTGGCCCCACTCAGGGATCCACTGTACGTTTTTGATTTCTTCCAGTGCTTTTGCACGCAGGCCCGCTTTCTCCATAGAGATAAACCACTGAGGCGTTGCACGGAAGATAATTGGCGTTTTGTGGCGCCAGCAATGCGGATAGCTGTGCTCGTAAGCGTGGTGATGCAGCAGCGCACCGTGCTCTTTAAGCACTTCAACCACGTTATCGTTCGCTTTCAATACGTGTTGACCTGCAAACAGCTCTGTGTCCGGCAAGTAAACACCGTTGCTACCTACTGGGTTTGCTACTTCAAGGTTGTACTTTTGACCAACCGCGAAGTCTTCCTGGCCGTGACCAGGTGCCGTGTGAACAACACCAGTACCTGATTCAGTCGTTACGTGATCGCCCAGGATCACAGGAACATCGAAGCTGTAGAACGGGTGGTTAAAGCGCAGCAGTTCCAGCGCATCACCTTTACAGAAACCCAGATTATGGAAGTGCTCGATACCGGCACGATCCATCACATCTTTCGCAAGCTCTGCTGCCATGATCAGACGACGTGGCGTTTCACCTTCCACCTGAACCAGCACATATTCCAGCGCATCAGAAACCGCAACTGCACGGTTCGCTGGCAGAGTCCAAGGTGTGGTGGTCCAAATAACGATAGACACATCACCTTGACCTGCATGACCTTCGTTCAGGTTGAACTTAGACAGCACTGCTGCTTCATCGACAGCACCGAACATGACATCGATTGAAGGAGAAACTTTGTTGTAGTACTCGACTTCAGCTTCTGCCAGTGCAGAACCACAGTCAGTACACCAGTGAACAGGTTTGAAACCTTTGTGCAGGTGACCGTTACCGGCGATTTTACCCAGTGCACGGATGATGTTTGCTTCGGTATCAAAATCCATGGTCAGGTATGGTTTGTCCCACTCACCCAACACGCCCAGACGTTTGAAATCAGCCTTCTGGCCTTCAACCTGCTTCGCGGCGTACTCACGACACTTCTGACGGAATTCAGCAGCAGACACTTTCTGGCCTGGCTTGCCGACTTTCTTCTCAACCATCAGTTCAATAGGCAGGCCGTGACAGTCCCAACCTGGTACGTAAGGTGCGTCGAAGTCCGAAAGGGTTTTGGACTTAATAATAATGTCTTTAAGAATTTTGTTTACGGAGTGACCAATGTGAATATTGCCGTTCGCATACGGAGGGCCGTCATGCAAAATGAAAGATTTTTTGCCTTTCTTAGCTTTACGGATTTCACCGTAAAGATCTTCGTCGTACCAGCGCTTGAGCATCTGTGGCTCGCGCTGTGCAAGATTACCTCGCATCGGAAACGCGGTTTCCGGCAGGTTTAAGGTATCTTTAAAGTCACTCATTGATTGTTCATTCCGTATATGGACGTTTAGACATTATTTCTCATCATGCTCAGCCAGCCACGCACGCGCTGTCTGGGCATCAATTCCGATTTGGGCTTTCAACTCATCGAGCGAGCCAAATTTCATCTCGTCACGCAGTTTATGTAAAAGCTGCACTTCGATTTGAAGACCATAGAGATCACGCTCCAGGTCAAAAAGGTGTACTTCCAGTTGTTGGCGCACACCGTTGACAGTAGGCCGTGTACCGACATTCGCTACACCACCCAGCCATTGTTCTTCTTCAATTCCACCAACACGCACCACATAGACACCGGAAACCGGAGATACACGACGCTTGAGCGGAACATTTGCGGTCGGGAAGCCTATGGTTCGACCTAACTTTTTACCATGGGAAACACGACCGCTAATGCTGTAAGGGCGACCAAGCATCGCTTCTGCTTCACTCTGATGCCCTGCAGCCAATTCATTACGAATGGCTGTACTGCTGACACGTTGTTCAGAGACAGTAAAGCTGTCGGTGCTTACCACCTCAAAGCCAGCCGTTGTCGCTTCGTTTTGCAGATAACAAAAATCGCCCTGACGCTTAGCGCCAAAGCGAAAATCATCACCAACCACGAGAAACTTAACACCCAATTGTTCAGCCAACAAGCGATGAACGAAGTCATGCGGCGTGATAGAGGCGAATTTGGCGTTGAAGTTAACCATGACGAGACGCTCAACACCCAATTTGGCGAGTTGAACATACTTATCGCGAAGTCGGGTGAGCCGTGCCGGGGCATTTTCTCCTGAAAATAGCTCTCGCGGTTGAGGCTCAAACAACATTACCGTTGAAGGTAATCCAAGCTCACGCGCTTTTTCCACCACGCGGCGCAGCACTTCCTGATGACCCAAATGGACACCGTCAAAGTTACCGATTGTCAGCACGCAACCACGATGTCTGTCGCGGATGTTATGGATACCCCGAATTAATTCCATAGCGGTAAAACAGCTTTCCCCTTAAAAAACCGACGGATTATATACTAATCAGAAGCCGCAATCAGCCTTCCGCGCGAAGTTGATGTGGTCGCAGACCCAAAATCACCAGCGAGACTACGTAAGTGATTGCGCCCGCAGCAATTAAGCCGGTCAGCGTATAAACTCTTTGCCACAAATCCATCACCAGCCACTGCTCAAATACCGGCATGAAGTGATAAACCACCGCCCCCATGAGTGCCACACCCACGATAAGTCGCAGGGTGAAAATCACCGTATCTTTGCTTACGCGGTAAACCTGTTGTTTGTGGAGGCCACGATATAGCAAGCCTGCATTGACCAAAGCAGATAGCGCCGTCGCGATCGCCAAGCCTACATAACCGTAGAAATAGGCAAAAATCAGGTTGAATACCATATTGCTCGCCATGGCGATGATGCCGTAGCGTACTGGTGTTTTTGTGTCCTGCCGGGCGTAGTAGCCAGGTGCCAACACCTTAATCAACATAAAGTTAAGCAGACCTGACGAATAAGCGATAAGTGACATGGCTGCCGCATTAACATCATCAGCGCCAAACTCCCCGCGCATAAAGAGAACCATCAACATAGGCTTGGCAAGCACAATCATACCCACCATCGCAGGAACACCAAGCAGCAGCACCATGCGTACCCCCCAATCCATGGTGGACGCAAAATGTCCTGAAGATTGCTCCACATGTTTTTTGGAGAGCGCAGGAAGAATCACTGTTGCGATGGCAATACCGAACAAACCTAATGGAAACTCTAGCAAGCGATCAGAGTAGTAAAGCCAACTGATAGAACCTGTTGCCAGGAAACTCGCGATGAAGGTATCAAGCAATAGGTTAATCTGGCTAACAGAAACCCCAAACAAAGCAGGAATCATCAGGGTACGAATTTTTGCCACGCCTGGATGCGACCAGCCCCACTTAGGGCGAACCAGCATCCCTTCTCGATAAAGGAACGGGATTTGGAAGCCGAACTGGATCAGACCGCCAAGAAAAACACCAATACCCAAACCTATTTCTGGCTGGTCCATGTTTGGTGATATCCATATCGCTGCCGAAATCATGGCGATATTCAGGAATACCGGCGTAAAAGAGGACACCGCAAACCGACCCAAGGTGTTTAATATTGACCCAGCCAGTGCCACAAAGGTAATAAACCAAAGGTATGGGAAGGTGATCTTTAGTATCAGAGAGGCCAGCTCAAATTTGTGTGACGAAGGGCCATCGTTCACCCAATCAAGGAACCACCCCATCCCGAACAAGGCAGTGATAACCGGTGAGGCAATCACACCAATCAAGGTGACTATTGTCACCAACAGACCCAGTGTGCCCGACACATACGCAATCAGTTCCCGGGTTTTGGTTTTATCATCACTGGCTTGATATTCTGCCAGCACTGGGACGAAAGCCTGTGAGAATGCACCTTCAGCGAAAAGACGTCGCAGGAAGTTAGGGATTTTGTTGGCAAAGAAGAAAACATCCGCCGCCGCGCCTGCCCCCATTAAATTCGCTATCACCACATCGCGTACAAGACCCATTACGCGCGAAATCATGGTCATTGAACTGACAATCAATCCAGAGCGAAGTAATCGCTTTGACACCTATATCCCCTTAAAAAACAAAAGGAAGTAAACCTACCTGCCTTTCGCGCGCGCCCCCTGTAGTTATAAATAGAAAGAAGGCATCTTGAATAGCACGAAAAGCACAGATAAAAGGCTTACTTCAAGTAAAGAATGCTGGTAGAATCTGCCGCCATATTAACCGCGATGTTCGCAGCACGCCAATCTTAAGGTGAGTGCGGCGGATATTTGCACAAATGAATTGACAACTCGGGTAAAACGAGGCATATTCCTCGGCCTTAAATTGTCACCGAATATAAGATTTGGGAGTTAGACCCTTGGCGAATATCAAATCTGCTAAGAAGCGTGCAATCCAATCTGAGAAGCGTCGCCAGCACAATGCAAGCCGTCGCTCAATGATGCGCACTTACATGAAAAAAACTATCGCAGCTATCGCAGCAGGCGATAAAGAAGCGGCTACTAAAGCATTTGCTGAAACGCAACCTATCTTGGACCGCATGGCTACTAAAGGCCTGATCCACAAGAACAAGGCTGCTCGTCATAAAGCTGCTCTGGCTGCTCAAATCAAAGCTCTGTAATAGCGCTCCGATTTGAAATAAAAAAACCGGCTCATGGCCGGTTTTTTTATTTGTTCAACGTTTTACTTCGCGCAATACAACTGGTGCAGTGTAGTCATGATGGTTTGCACTTCGACACTCTTCAGCGAATAGTAGACGGTCTGCGCTTCTTTTCTTGTTGCTACCAGACCATCGCGTCTCAACCAAGCCAAATGCTGAGATAATGCAGACTGACTGAGCTGGAGCTTCTCACTCAGCGTACCAACAGACATTTCCCCTTCCAGCAGATAACAAAGTATGAAGAGTCTGCGCTCGTTTGCCATTGCTTTTAGCAACTGCACTGCCTTTGGCCCAGCTTCTTGCATTTTTTCTAGTTCCATACTTACTGCCTGCAAAAATTACATCTAAAGGTTTGTTTGTGTTTGACTTAAGTTTAACACTGTTCAGGTCAGTAACAACGGTTCGCAATTAAGAATGCTATATAGAAGTTGAGAATTAGTGAAACAACTTGCTGAAATCAGCTTCACATATGCGTTTTACTGCAGGGTGCTGAATCATACGCTCAGCGAAAATCACATAGTACTCTTCTTTAAGTGCTTCAACTTTCGCCACTTCCATCACATTCGGTAATTCCAGCACATCTGAAGAGTAAAATGTCGGCGCAACAAACATAGCTTTATGATTCGAGCCAAACGCTTTCATCAATGCCGCATCATCAAACTCTCCCAAAATGGTGGGCGTGATACCCTGGCTATCAAACCAATGCATTAACTTTCGCCCCATGGCTGTGCGTGTACTAGGGATTAACAATTTATGCTCTTCAATGACAGCAGGAAAACGCTTCTTGGAGATATCCCCTGAGCAGAAAAAGCTCATCATGCTCTCGCCTATCTTCACACTGAATAGCCCAGGGCTTTGTGTTGAATCAACCGGGCAATCAGACAGAATCATATCCAGCTTATGCTGACTAAGCTGCTCCAACAGCAACTCATGGGTCGATTCAAAGCAACGTAGATGAATGCCATCGTCTTCCGGCAATGCTTTTAGCAGCACACGGCTAACAAGGCTTTTCGAAAGTGCGTCCGCGACGCCAACATCGAACAACTGGTGCTCACGTTGGCTGTAATTCACGATATCGAGCATTTCATAACTCAAGCCAAACATCTTATCCGCATATTTAAATACGAGCTGTCCAAGCTCTGTGGGCTCAATGTTTCTTCCTGCACGTTTGGTCAGCTTACCTTTGAGCCGCTCTTCTAGCGCCCTGATTTGCCCTGTAACGGTCTGTGGCGTCAGAAACAAGGCATCAGCCGCCTTGGACACTGAACCTTGCTTACAGACCATCCAGAAGTAATAGAGGTGGTTATAGTTTAAATGTGACATGTGTTCTCAACGAAAAAACGCCAGACACGTTATCCGCGACTGGCGTTTTGAACTGGTAGCTTATCCTTTCTTGGCAATGGTGGAGGTCTTATAGCGACCTCCGGCGCGCTGTTCCAGCGCTCTGCCCAAGAGGGTGTCTTTGTCGACGCTTGGCGTTGTTGTCAGTGATGCTTTTTCTACAACCTCGGGTTGGGTTGTTTCCAACCCGGCTAAGAACGCTTTACATACTTCTGTCGAATTATCATCGAAACAGTGTGAGTAATTGTTCGCAGCCAATGCCGGTGTAGCAAAAAGCACTCCGCTAATAATCAATGCTAACTTTTTTCTCATCGCTATCTTCCTCCACCTCACTCGATTTCGGCAATACAGCATTCAGCAGGGCGTAACCTGCCACAGCCGAGATAGTTGAACCAATCAAAATGCCCAGTCGTGAGAAGGTAATATAGCTTTCATCCACACCAACAAACGCCAGAGACGAAATGAAGATGGACATGGTAAAGCCGATACCACACAACAATGACACGGCAAAGATTTGCTTAAAGTTTACGTTTTCAGGTAGGCGAGCAATACCCAGTTTTACTGACGCCCAGCTCAGGGTAAAGATACCCAGAGGCTTACCAATCAACAGACCCAGTGCAATCCCCAATGGAAGTGTATTGGTCAGACTTTCTATTGATACGCCTTCCAGTGACACGCCCGCACTTGCAAACGCAAAGATAGGTAAGATAAGAAACGCAACGTATGGATGTATTGCATGCTCAAGTGCTTTGAGCGGTGACTTACCATCTTTCCCACCTTCTAGCGGAATCACAAAGCCCAATACAACGCCCGCCAAAGTCGCATGCACACCTGATTTCAAAACACTAACCCAGAGCACGGCACCCACCAGTAAATACCACCGCGTTTGAGTCACGCCTTTAGCATTCATCAAAAATAGAGCAGCCGTAGAAAGGAAAGCAACAGTCAATGCTGCGATTGATAGGTCACTACTGTAGAACAGCGCAATAATCACAATAACGCCAAGGTCATCGATAATCGCCAACGCGAGCAGGAAGACTTTCAATGCCAACGGAACACGTTTGCCCAGCAGCGCCATCACACCCAGTGCGAATGCAATGTCCGTCGCGGCTGGAATTGCCCAACCCGCTTGGGTGACAGGGTCGCCAGCATTAAATGCCAGATATACAGCAGCAGGTGCTACCATACCGCCGACAGCAGCAATAGCAGGGAAGATAGCTTTTTCTTTGGTATTCAGAGCGCCTTCGATTAGCTCTCTTTTTACTTCCAGTCCAATCAGCAAGAAGAAGATGGCCATCAAGCCGTCATTGATCCAATGCGCGACAGAAAGACCAGCCACATAGCTGTGAAGTACTCCGTCATACACTGGCTGCAGAGGTGAATTGGCAACAATCATTGCCAAAATAGCTGCAAAAATCAGCACTAAACCACCAGCTGACTCCATCTTCATAAACTGACGAATTGCATCAGTCATTAAAAGCACTCCGTTAAATTAGTTAATCTCTACTAGTCTAGGCGCCGATCATCGATAAAGAAAAATCGGTTCTTCGGAGATTAAACATCGAAATATCCGAAGTATCCAATCAAAATTGTTACTTTTTTCGCAAAGAAAATCGGTGACTCTGTAATAAACTCTCCAGCCCAGCCTGCATCAAGCCTTAAAACGGTTCAAGTGCCTATTTTTTATACTGCGATTTCACCCCTCACAAAAACAACTTATCCTCATGTTTTTTATAGGAATATAGACATGTGACACAAAGTCTTTACACCCTTTCTTATCAATGGCTGATACACCACCTTATAACTGTCATATTAGTGAAATATTTCGTACCTAATATCCGCGCCAGATTCTTTCACTGACACAAATCTGACATTTAACTGTCACGGAGATTTCTCTTATGACCTCCCAAGCTTCTACTGCTGCACCGATTAACAGCTCTAAGAATTGGGTACGTTGGGCCAACCTGGCACTTATGCTTTATGTACTGCTTCTGGCAGTTTCCATGGTTGGAAGTGGTTTCAAATGGGCTGCGGGTGACGAGGCGAGAACCTTGTTTGAATTCGCATCTCATCCCGTTGCGGGTCTGATGATTGGTATCGTAGCGACAGCGCTCATCCAGTCTTCCAGTACTGTAACTTCTATTATTGTTGGTCTCGTCGCTGGCGGCCTGCCAGTTGAAACAGCCATTCCTATGGTGATGGGTGCAAACATCGGCACTACCGTGACCAACACATTGGTAAGTCTAGGTCACGCGCGTTGCAAAGATGAATTCCGCCGTGCATTTACCTGTGCAACTGTTCACGACTTCTTTAACCTGATTGCTGTAGCTATCTTCCTGCCGCTGGAAATGATGTTCGGCCTGCTGGACAAGATCTCAAGCTGGTTGGTGGCGCCTTTCATGTTTGAAGGCAGCCTAAGCATGAAAGGTCTGGACTTTATGGGTCCAATCACCAAGCCACTGGTTAATGGCACTAAAGATATGCTGTCTACCCTGCCAGGTAGCTGGGGCGGCATCGTACTGGCTCTGCTGGGTATTGCACTGATCTTCGCTTCTATCACCATGATGGGCAAGCTGATGCGCTCTCTGATGGTAGGCCGTGCAAAAGAAATGCTGCACAAAGCGATTGGTCGCGGTCCTATCCACGGCATCATGTCAGGTACTTTGGTTACCATTCTGGTTCAGTCTTCTTCTACGACGACCAGCCTGATGGTTCCACTGGTAGGTACCAACGTACTGAAAGTACGTGACGTGTATCCGTTCACTTTGGGCGCGAACATCGGTACCTGTATCACCGCCCTGCTGGCAGCAACGGCAGTGACCGGTCCTAACGCAGTGTTTGCCCTGCAGATCGCTCTGGTACACCTGGCGTTCAACATCATGGCAACCCTGCTGATCTTCGGTACACCATTCCTGCGTGAAATCCCACTGAAGTGTGCGGAAATGCTGGGTGACGCTGCAGCGAAGAACAAGATGGCTGTCGTGGCTTACTTAGGTCTGGTATTCATCGCCGTTCCTTCGCTGGTGATGCTGGTAACCCAATAAGCAATACTGACAAACTGATTTGAAAACGCCCGCTGATGCGGGCGTTTTTTATTTAGGGTCCTGGGTCCTGGGTC
>NZ_LASY01000052.1:0-53767 GCF_000973155.1 Grimontia sp. AD028
TCAGGTCGTTTGGGTATATCACATTAGGACGAACAGAAAGGAAAAAGGCTCATGAAATTATCAATGAAACATTTGGCACTGGTTATTGGCGCAACCTGTATTACCTCCTTTGGCGTAATGGCTAAGGACATCAGCATTCAGAAATCAGAACTCTCTTCTTCTGTTGCTTTTAACCTTGCAGTGGAAGCGATGAATAAGTGTAAGAAAGACGGCTATGCGGTGACGGCAACCGTGGTTGATCCGACCGGAAGGGTGTTAGCGCAGGTTCGTGATAACAATGCAGGGACCCACACACTGGAGAGCTCGCGCCAGAAAGCGTTCACATCCGTCAGCATGAAACGCCCAACGGTGGATCTGATGAAAACCATCAATGACAAGCCCATTCTGCAGCCCCTGCAATACATGGACGAGAACCTGTTGTTTTTGGCAGGCGGTATTCCTCTGAAAGAGAAAGACATGATTGTTGGTGGGATTGGTGTCGGCGGTGCGCCTGGCGGCCATCTTGATGTTGCCTGCGCAGAAGCTGCCATTAAGAAACATCTGAAATAGTGCGACAAGAGCAGGGGAGACTCTGCTCTTTCCATTTCCGGTGCTTGATAAAGCCCAGCGTAGATCGAAGCTCAGCAATTTTGGTCATGTTTTATTTTCGGTTTCAGGATACTTTGGTCTAACTGGTTTGCCTTGCGAAAGGCAGACCCAGAATGACACCAAACATGGATGAAACGGTAAATAGAACCAAGATGCATCATTTAGCGGAAAAACTGGAAAGAGCGCGCGAATTCATTGAACTTAACCTTGATAGCGACATTGATTTGGATGCGCTCTCAGGCGTGGCATGCTTATCCAAGTTCCACTTCCACCGTCAGTTTTCCATCCGCTATGGCGTTAACGTTGCCACTTATGTCAGGCTGCTTCGCCTGAAAAAAGCCTCCTACCAACTGGTTTATCGGCCTGATATCTCCGTCACTGATATTGCGCTCGATTGTAGTTACGAAAACAGTGAATCTTTCTCCCGCGCGTTCAGGAAAGTCTTTGGTGTTTCCCCCTCTGCTTTTAGGCAGGATCCAGACTGGGCGTCGTGGGAAACCCATTTTGATGCCATTGTGCGGGTGAGAAATGAAGTGTATGTGAATCGGACTGACTTTGAGGTAGAGATTGTGGATTTCCCAAGCATCACGATTGCTGCCATGGAGCACCGAGATTCACCTAATCGACTCGGTGGAACGGTGGGAGAGTTTATTGAATGGCGACGTGCCAATCATTGTCCTCCATCGAAGTATCGTACCTTCAATCTGGTTTTTGATGACCCCGATGCGGTAACCGACTCTTCTTTCCGCTTTGATATTGGTTGTGAGCTCCCTGAAAAAGCGGATCTATCTGACCCGCGCATCATAGTGAAAACCATTGAAGGCGGCCGATGCGCCAAGATCCGCTTTGTGGGTAGCACGGATGCCATTGGTGTCGCTGTTCGCTACCTTTATTCCCCGTGGCTGGAACAATCGGGTGAGAAGCTTCGTGATTTTCCGGTGTTTTTCGAACGAATCAACTTGTTCCCAGAAGTACCGGAGCGGGAGATGATCACTGATATTTACCTGCCAATACTATGAATGTGGCGAGGATTGAGAAGTTTTTAGGTTACGCCCGGCTGGGTGTATCGAGCTTTATCAAAACCTATCTTGCGGCATTGCTTGTTGTCACGGTGAAAGGGGAGATGTTCGTATTGTCATTGCGGATTTGGTCTGATGAACCTCTGACGTTTTGGGGGAATGGGCTTTGGCAGGTGAACTTCATACTGGCGCTTTTCTTCACTCTTTTTTATTACGTGAATCCAAACCCTTGAACCTACTCGCGTAAGTATCTTTAATTCAACAGGTTAGTATCTGGTCGGGGCGCGCTGTTTGCTATAACGCGTTAGTATATTGGCAAACGAAATAAGCCCAAGGAACAAATGTGATGGATAGCCTGAAACTGAAAATCCCCCCTGTTATTGTTGTCGCACTGGCACTTGCATTAATGAAGGTCATTTCCCTGTTTACCCCTGCCAGCGAATGGTTGGTTTCCCTTCCTTCCGGTTTGTTTTTGTTATTTGTGGCTATTGGTGCGTTTGTTGCTGTGAGCGGTGTGGTCGAGTTTCGTCGCCATAAAACCACAGTAAACCCAATGCTGACGACGGAAGCCACAGCACTTGTTTCCGGTGGCATATACAAAATCACCCGAAACCCTATGTACCTTGGAATGCTTCTGGCGTTGGTGGGTGGTGTTTTTTATTGGGCGAATCTGTTCACTGCGTTGGGCTGTTTAGCGTTTGTGTTTTACATGAACCGTTTTCAGATTGAGCCGGAAGAAGCATACCTGACGGGTCAATTCCCGGATGCTTTTCCTGAATACATGACCAAGGTAAGACGCTGGATTTAACCGCTCAGTTTTCCAAACGTTCCGCAATCAATTCAATCCAATGTTTCACCGGCACTTGGGCTTTCGAGCCTAAGTGCAATTGGCAGCCAATGTTGGCTGTGACAATCCCTTCAGGATCACCTTCACTGAGCGCCTTCATTTTACGTTTCAATAATTGCTGACTGAGCTCTGGTTGGAACAGTGAATAGGTGCCTGCTGATCCACAACAAAGATGATCTTCCGTCGTGCGGGTTTGCTCGACACCTAATCGCCTCAATACCTCGTAATAGGTTTCCTTAGTCTTCATGCCGTGTTGGAGCGTGCAGGGGCAGTGAACGGCAACTCGCTCCTTGTTCGTTTTAAGCGGCAATTGGGTGAGATCTTCGGCGAGTAAGATGTCACTCAAATCCTTGGCTTTTCCAGCAATAACCAAAGCCCTCTCTCGATAGTAAGGGGATTCGACCAGAAGCTGCGGGTACTCCTTGATGGTGACACCACAACCTGATGCAGACATGACAATGGCTTCAGCACCATGTTCGAGATAGCGCCACCAGGCATCGATGTTTCGTTTGGCTTGCTGAACGGCCCGCTCATGCTCAGAAAGGTGAAGATTGACTGCGCCACAACAGCCTTCCTGAGCCACTTCAATCAGCTCAATCCCCAAATGACTTAACACCGCTTTGGTAGCTTTGACAGTATTGGGCGTAGCGGTTTGCTGCACGCAGCCTCTGAAGGCAATCATGGTCCGGTTGGTTTTCGTTGCGGAAGGATAGGACTTTAGCGGTTGTTCCGTTGGAATTTGCTCACGGAAGGTGTCTGGCATCAGAAACGTAAACTGGCGTGCGAGCCTGAACATTACCTTGTTCCATGAAGCATTGGGTAGGATTCGTGTGACGCCGTAACGTAGTATTCTGTCGCTAAACGAACGAGGCACATGCTTTTCAATGTGCTGCTTGCCGATATCCAACAGCTGGCTGTATTCGACGCCAGAGGGACAGGTGGTTTCACAACTTCGGCAAGTCAGGCACCTATCCAGATGCGTTCGTGTTTTCTCTGTGGCTTCGCCGTTTTCCAGCATTTGTTTGATGAGGTAAATTCGCCCGCGCGGTCCGTCCCGTTCATCGCTGAGTTCTTGGTAGGTTGGGCAGGTAGCATTGCAGAAGCCGCAGTGAACGCATCGTCGCAGGATTTCTTCGGCCTTTTTGCCATCCAGCGTGCTTAGAAACTCATCTTTCAGTGATGTCTTCATTGGCTATTGTCTCCCTGAGCTTCATCTCGCCCTAACCACGAATACATGCGGCCGGGATTAAACAGACTGTGTGGGTCAAAAGCCATTTTCAGGTTCTGGTGAATGCGTTTGGCCGTGTCCGACTGCGGATGAAAACACTCGGCATGACGATCAATGGGACGATAACAAGCGGCATGTCCACCTTGCAGAGCTGCAAGATTGGCGAGGGTGGAGAGCGATTGTTCCGAGTAGACCCATCTGACGCCACCTGCCCAGTCGATCAGTGTATCGCCCAATTGCTCATAGTGCGGTGCGGCGGGAGAGAGGGAGAGCCGATATAACGGCTGTGCACGATGAGCAAAGAATGGGTGACGGAAATTTCTGATGGAACGCCAGAACAAATCCTGATTTTCCAGCCGTTCTCCACCAAGCGTTTCTATGCTGTGATTGATAGCCAGTTGACTGCCGGAAAGCCGGATGAAGAGTTGGCCTGAGCACCAAGCGCTTGCAGACAAAGGATGCGCGGACACTGAAAGATCGCGCATTCGCCTGATAGCAGAGGGTGCATCGTATTCAAACACCAGGGTGGTGGTGCTTTCTGATTTTGGACGCACACGCAGACTGACTTCAGTGATAATGCCGAACGCACCAAACGCCCCGGCTTGCAGTCTGGAAACATCGTAACCAGCGACGTTTTTCATCACTTGTCCACCAAAGCGAAGATGTTCCCCGTAGCCATTGATGAGTTTCACCCCCAGTATTGCATCGCGCAGTGAGCCCCAAAAAGGGCGTGAAGCACCGCTGATGCCAGCAGCAACAGAACCTCCGAGCGTGGCTTTGCCGTTAAAGGCCGGTGGTTCACCCACCAAGGTCTGGTTGTTATTAGCCAGCTGTGCCTGAATCTCCGCAATGGTCGTGCCCGCACGGGCGGTAATCGCAAGCTCGCTCGGGCGATAGGAAATCACGCCTGTATGGTTTTTAAGGGAAACGGCCTGACCGACAGGCTGACGTCCGATGAAGTGTTTTGTATTTCCGCCAATCAAATTTAATGCTGTTTTATCCGCAATCGCATCGTTGACCTGTTCAATCAGGTTGGAGGTGATATCAGCCATTTGAACTCCCCTCCGTTTTGTGAGAGTGGATAAGCGTTTTGTGTTCCTGACAATGCTTTGGCTCGGGAATGCCTTTGCCGGGGTTGAGCAATCCTTCCGCGTCCCAGGCTGCTTTTACGCGATGAAACTGCGCTAATTCAGCGTCATTAAACTGGTGGTGCATCTGGTTGATTTTCTCTACGCCAACACCATGTTCCCCAGTGATACAGCCGCCGGCCTCGACACAAATTCTGAGTATCTCTGCGCCGAATTCTTCGGTCTTTTCAAGTTCCCCCTGCACATTGGCATCAAACAGAATCAAAGGGTGGAGGTTACCGTCCCCAGCATGAAAGACATTGGCGACGCGTAGGCCATAGAATCGTGAAAGCTGGTGGATTTGATTGAGCACGCTGGCAAGTTCACTGCGCGGAATAGTGCCATCCATACAGTAATAATCCGGTGAAATTCGTCCTACCGCGGGGAATGCAGACTTGCGGCCTTTCCACATTCTCGCCCGTTCATCTTCGCTTTCGGAGATCTTCAGCGTGGTCGCGCCAGCCTGCTGCAATATTTGCTGAGTTTGTGAAAGCTGGTGATTCACATCTTCTTCGCTGCCATCCAGCTCGCAAAGAAGTAGGGCATCGGCCTCTTTGGGATAACCCGCTTTGGCAAAGTCTTCCGCGGCGGAAATGGCGTAAGCATCCATCATTTCTAAACCTGCGGGAATGATGCCGTTGGCGATGATATCGTTCACTGCATTTGCAGCGTTCTCCACCGAATCAAAACCAGCAAGGATAACGCGGGCCACGTCGGGCAGAGGAAGCAAGCGCACGGTGATTTCAGTGACGATGCCTAACATGCCTTCCGAGCCCGTCATTAAAGCCAGTAAGTCGAAACACGGTAGGTCAAACGCAGCTCCGCCCAAAACCAGTTTCTCGCCTTCGGCGGTGACGACCACAGCAGAAACCACATTGTGGACGGTTAAGCCATATTTCAGGCAATGCACACCGCCTGCGTTTTCGGCGACATTACCGCCAATCGAACAGGCAATTTGGGATGAGGGGTCAGGCGCATAATACAAACCTTCACGGCTGGCTTGTTCTGATATAGCCAGGTTACGAACGCCGGGTTGAACCACGGCCAGTGAGGTGGTTTTATCGATATCCAGTATTTGATTGAGTCTGGCGAGGGAAAGCAGGAGGCCATCACTTAACGGTAAGGCGCCAGCAGAAAGACCGGTTCCTGCACCTCGGGCGACGACGTTGATCTTGTATTTGTAGCAGAGCGACATGATCGCCATGACTTCTTCTGTCGAAGCGGGAAGCACGACACACACTGGCATTTCGGTATAGACAGAGAGGCCATCACATTCATAGGGACGCATGGTTTCTTCGTCGGTAATGACAAATTTGCTTCCGACAATGCCGTCTAGTGCTGTGATGACTTCCCTTTTCATGTTTCCTTCCCTGAAAACAATCCACGCTATTTAACAATAGGTGAGTACTTGTCTCTGCTTCCTATCCATTGAGCCTAGTGTGAGGGCTGCCGTCCAGTTTGAACGAAGAATGAGAGCGCAATTCACTTTTGCCAAGAAAGATCGGTGCTGCTTACTTCCGGAGGTAGGGGGATGGATTGGTTTTCGCACCAATGACTTTTCAGGTGATTAGTAAATGCTTTTACCAGACCGTTGTTGATTTGAGAGCGGTGATAAACCAACCATAAATCCCAAGTGGGGAGTGTTTCTTCAACGTGAATGGCTTCAAGGTACGGATCATTTTCCACCACGAAATCTGGCAACAATCCAATGCCTGTCCCGGTGCGAATCAATTCCGCCGCGCTCATATAGCTGTCGACTTTGATTTGGCTTTGGCTTTCTGATTTTTGTTCCCCTAGCCAACGTTCAGCAGGAAGGTGGGAAAACGCGTCGTTAAGGCAAATCCAGTTCGCATGGGAAGGAGAGTTCACTCCCGCGCATTTCGCCAGTTGGAACTGAAAGTGACTGAGCTTTACGCCAACCAGCGACTCATCGGGAGAGGTGGTGGCACGAATGGCGAGATCTGTGCTGGCAAGCCGTAAATCTGCATTCATCGCGCTGACTTTAATATCGAATTGAATGCCGGGATTGGAGACGGAAAGATCTCCTACGATACGCGACAGGCTCTGCAAGGCGATATCGCAGCAACTGAGTGACAGGACGCCAGCGAGGTCATCTTTCTTCTGTTTAATCCAGAACATGATGTCGTTGGCGCGTTCATCCATTTCCCTGACAAAGCCACCCAACTGCTCTCCATCTTTGGTAAATGCGATGCCATTAGATCGTCTTCGGATTAACGGGACGCCGACAATATCTTCGAGACGCGAAATTCTGCGGCACACTGTGGAATGACTGATGCTCAATCGTCTTGATGCGCCGGATAACGATCCTTCGCACACGACAGCGTTATAGATTTTCAGGTCATTCCATAATGGGTCTGCATTCTTGCAATTCTGCATTGCACTAACCTCCATGTTCGAAGGCATATTTTCGACTTACAGTGATGAAACCTCAATCATCCATTGGAAGGAGCTTTGGATATGAAACTCTATGATCTTGAACTTTCCGGCAACTGCTACAAAGTACGTTTGTTTTGCGCTTTAAATGATATTCCATTGTCTATCTATGCCGTTGATTACATGGCAGGTGAGCACAAAACGGATGCATTTTTAAAGATAAACCCTCTAGGGCAAATACCGGTGCTGAACGACGATGGTTTTATCGTCCGTGATTCTCAGGCAATTCTTATTTATCTCGCGCAAAAATATCAGCTTTTATCCTGGTGGCCTCAGAATGCCAAAAGTCAGGGAGAGGTGATGCAGTGGTTGTCTTATGCTGCCAATGAAATCGCAAGGGGGCCAAATGATGCCAGATTGCATGATCTCTTTGGCGTTGAGTTGGATGTGGACAGCGCGAGAATCAAGGCGCTTCAGTGTGCTGAGATATTAGATGACCACCTGTCAGAGAACGATTGGCTGGTGGGCGACTCTCCGACTATTGCAGACATCGCATGTTTTCCTTACATAGCCTTGATGCATCAAGGGGGCGTGAGTGGAGAGCAATTTGAGCATGTAAACCGGTGGATGGATGCGATAAAAGGGCTCGATGGCTTTATCACCATGCCGGGCATTGAATTATGACAGTTGAGGTGAAAATCAGGGCTTTTGAACATGTAGGCATTCGGGTCTGTAATGCTCAAAAAGCGATGTCTTTTTACAAAATGCTTGGGTTTACCCAAGTGTTGATGTTGCCTGAGCACAACGCTTGTGAGATGGAAAACAGCGAAGGTCAGCGTATTAATCTGATATTCAGTGGCGATGAACCTTTGTTGCACGGGCACAATGTTCTTCAGGATGCGGACACGAAGTTTCCAGGCATTACCCATATTGCTTACGTGATCGACTCAATGTCTGCGTTTCTCTCTTTTTGTAAGCGAAGGGGTATCAAGGTGACGGAAGGGCCGATACGCATCGGGGAAAGACGTGTAGCTTGTTTTATCCGCGACCCTGATGGCACTGTGCTTGAGTTTAATGAATTGGAAAAATGAAGGGTGACAGGCGATTGATAACATTGATATGTTACATCGTCTGGACACTTTTCAGGACCCATCATGCTTACCACGCTTTCCATTGCCAACTACCGCTCCATCCAGTCTCTCACTATCCCCCTCGGGCCGTTAAATCTGATCACCGGGCCGAACGGCAGTGGCAAATCGAACTTGTACAAGGCGCTTCGGTTGCTGGCGAAAACTGCATCCGGCGGAGTGGTCAACTCGCTTGCGGAAGAAGGGGGATTGCAATCGACCTTCTGGGCGGGTCCCGAAGAAATCTCTGAGGCGATGCGTCGTGGGGATGTGGAGGTGGAGCCAGTGGTACGCAAAGATGTAATAAGGCTAAAACTTGGGTTCTCGAGCGAGACCTTTGGCTACACGATTTCGCTTGGATTACCTGAACCCCAGCAAAGTGCATTTTGTTTCGATCCCGAAATCAAGCGTGAATGCATTTTCAATGGCCCGTACTATCGTCCAGCCAGCTCTCTGGTAGAGCGAAAAGGTAACATGGTTAGAATTCGCAATGGACGTAGCTGGGAAGTGGCCTCCCAGCATATACCTAGTTATGACAGCATGTTTGATGCTCATGCTGATCCAAGCTCTGCTGCCGAAGTTTTTCATACCCGCGAAATGATTCGGAGCTGGCGCTTTTATGATCATTTCCGGACTGACGCCGATGCACCTGCCAGAAAGCCTCAGCTAGGGACCAGAACGCCGGTACTTCATCACGATGGAAGGGATGTGGCGGCTGCCTTGCGGACCATCATGGAAATTGGAGACAAAGAAGCATTAGACAAAGCCATTGAAGATGCCTTTCCGGGTTGCAGTCTCAAGATAGTTGCTGGGCGTGATGGCCGCTTCGCGATGGAGTTCTACCAGAAAGGCTTGCTTCGTCCATTGAGCAGTGCAGAGCTTTCTGACGGAACGTTGCGGTTTCTGCTTTGGGTCGCTGCATTGCTGACGCCAAGGCCTCCAGCGCTGATGGTGTTGAACGAACCAGAAACCAGTCTGCATCCTGATCTTTTGCCTGCGCTTGCTAGACTGATCACCCACGCCTCACAGCATTCGCAGGTTTGGGTGATTTCCCATGCGAACCGCTTGATAAACGCCTTGAATCAGCATCCAGATTGTCATGCTATAGAGCTGGAAAAAGTCTTGGGTCAAACCGAAGTGCAAGGTCAGGGATTGTTAGACACACCAAACTGGTACTGGCCAGATTGATGAAGGTGAATTGAAGGTGTTGCGCATCCGATTTCGTATGATATTTGCTATAAAAGCGTGATGAATCGCAAAAATATTTAGAGAAAATATTCCTTATATTTCATATAGAACTGCTGGCTGTCTAAGTTTTTGTCCAAAAAGGTATGCAATGCTGTATGTCTTGTTAAAAGTTTGCGTCTATAATTAACAAGCTTTGCTGCTGTTGGCTTGGCGGAGTGCAAACCGTGCGGGAGAGTCGCGGGTTGCTAAAGCCGTACTATTAGAAAAGGAATGTGATAATGCGGATTCCGTTCATCATTAAGATCATGTTTCCAATTTTGCTGCTGATGGGCTTAATGGCTAGCCCTGTTCTTTCTGCGTTTTAGCTTTTGCGGATACGATTCAACCATTGAAGAAAAAACAGCCACCGGGAGGTGGCTGTTTTTTTATGCCTGCTGTTCACCTTATGCCTCAGTGGGTTCCAGAGAGTTGGGTTTGTCTAAAGGGCGAAACGCAACTGCAATCCTGAATGCTGCTGGCACGAAGTAGAATGACAGCAGGGTTGTCAGCAATGTGCCGCCAGCAATGGCGATAGCGAAAGGTGGCCAGAAGCCACCGCCAGCCAGGATTAACGGCAGGAAACCGCCAATTGTTGTGATGGTCGTGGAGGTGATGTGTCGCCCACAACTGCTTACAGCTTCAACAATGGCTTCTCGGTTCCCCGATTTGGCCTCTGGGCAGGATTTTAGCTCTGCCAGAATCACTATCGAGGCGTTGATCGCCAGACCAACCAAGCCAAGTAATCCAATGATCACCGTAAAGCCAAATGGGTAGCCAAACACCCAAACCGACAATAGACCCAAACCTGCAGCCTGAACGCCGACCAAGAAAATAATCCCGCTCAGACGGAATGAATTGAACGAGACCACGACAACCGCAATTAAGAGGGTGATAACGATGGTGAGGTTGGCCAAAAGCTGATTGACGGAATCGTTACGCTCAGCAGATTCGCCACCAAATTCGAGGCGATAACCCGGCGGTAAACGCAGGTCAGCGTTTTCCAGTTTCTCAGTAAAAGCGTTCAATGCAGTTTGTGGCAGCACGCCGGCAGTGATGTAACCTTCAATCACATTGACACGTTCACCATTGCGGTGGGGAATGGCACCACGGCTAGGCTCGATCGCCAAATCTGCAATGGCGGTGATAGGCAAGTCAGCCTGACCTTCACTGCCAGCCAAAGGCAATCTCAGTTTGTTCAATTCGTTGATGCTGGTACGTGAGTCATCAGCGACGCGCACCCGGACAGGAATGGACTCAGTTTCTTCGACGACGCTTCCCTGAACAATGCCTGACATGGAGGCATTGAGCAGCATGGCGATATCACTGAGTGACATGCCTGTAAGTTGACTGGCTTCTTCATTCACCTTGACGGCAATCTTAGGTGTGCCAGGTTGCAGGGTTTCGCGGGTGTTAATGACATCAGGTGTGGATGCCATCAGCAGACGAATGTTCTCACTGATATCCCGAAGACGGTCAAGGTTCGGGCCATACACTCGCACTTCCAGTGGCGCATTGAAAGGAGGGCCTTGCTCCAGCTTTCTCACCAGAATTTGCGCGTGGGGAAATTGCTCGGAAAGTTGCCCCTGAAGTAATGGGATCATGTCATTCGCGGCACGGAAGTCTTCGGCTTTCACCATGGCTTGCGCGAAATTAGGCGCGCCACGTTGGCGTCCCATCATGTTGTAGTAAAACGATGGGAAGTTCTCACCGACCACCCAGCCCACTTGCTCAACGCCCTCGGTTTCTTCTAGCAGCGCTTCAATCTGTCGGGTGGTTTCCAATGTCGCATTAATACTCGCTTGAGGAGACAGGAACACCTGAATCTCAAACATATCTCTGTCTGATGGTGGGAAGAATTGTTCGGTGAGCTGGCCAGCAGCCCAAAAGCCGGAAAATGGCACCATAAACACAATTGGGATCGCAAGCCACGGGAACCTAACCGCGGCTCGGACTGACGTGCGGAAAGCCTCACTTAACCAAGGAATGCTCAAGCCTGATTGATACCAATGGTTGTGGCTTTCGCCAGAAGGCAACCAGCGCGCCGCAAAGCCCGACACCAGAAAATGCGAAACGATGTAGGAGCCAATCAGCGAGAAGCTGACGGTAATGGCAATCGCGCCGACGAATTCACCTGCAGGCCCCGGCATGAGGAAGATGGGCGCAAAGGCGAGGATCGTCGTCAATGTCGAACCCAGCAGCGGTAACCAAAGGTGTTTGATGGCGTTCACTGCCGCTTCCAGTCGCTTCACGCCTTGTTGGCGGTAATGCTGGATGGTATCGACCATGACAATGGCGTTATCGACCATGATGCCGAGTGACACGATAAGACCCGTGACGGACATCTGGTTAATAGGCAAGCCCGTAAAGCTCATTAATGCAAGCGTAAAAGCAGAGGCGATGGGTAGAGACAGGGCGACCAAAATCGCAGATCGAAAGCCCAAAGTGATAAACAGCACAATCAATACCAGCCCGAAACCGAGCAGTAAGCTATCGACCAACTCTGACAGTCGGGTTTCGGTGTATTTGGCCTGCTTGAAAATAGGTTTGATGCTGATGTTTGAGGGAAGATCTGCTCGGAATCCGTCGATAAGTGCATCGGCAGACGCCGTCCAGTTGTCAACCCGAATCGTTCCTTGCATCCGTGCAGAAACCAATACCGCGGGTTTGCCATCAATCAGTGCAATTTGTTTGAGTGGCAAAGCCTGCGCCCGCACAACGGAAGCGACATCTTCCAACCGGACAAGAAAGCCATTCTCATCAATCGCGACAGGAACACGCTTTACCCGATCAACTGAGTCGAGTTCGCCTGCGACTTCCAGTTGGAAGCGGTTACGTTCATTGTGAAGTTCACCTGCCGCGTTTTTAGCATCGGCTGCTGAAATGGCGTTCGAGATGGAAAGGGCAGATTGCCCAAGCACACTGGCAGACGCCACATCGAGCGTGACGAGAATCTCTTCGTCCGGCGCGCCGTGGGTTTCTACAAATTCAGTGCCAGCAAGGTTTCGCCAACGTTTGGCAAGCTCTTTGGCATAACGGCCGAGGATCAGTGGGTCAACATCGCTGTCGTCATCCCACTGCAGGGCAGTGATGTAGGTAAAAGCATTCGAATGATCATTGTCGAAGGCGGGTTCTAAAGCGCCGGAAGGCAGGTTAGGCGACGCATCTCCAATTTTGTCACGTACCTTTGACCAAACCGGTTCAGTTTCGGTGAGTTCGTCATGAAGTTCTATGGTGATGACAGAAATACCAGGGCGCGACTGGGATTCAATCAACTTAATTTCATCGAGTGCACGTAGCTCGTTTTCAAGCTCCTCTGTGACCAAGGCTTCTACACGCTCTGCACTAGCGCCAGGATAAGCCGTCGTAATCGTTGCCCAGCGATTGATGAGTGCAGGGTCTTCTGCGCGGGGAAGGGTAGAGAGCGCTGAAAGCCCTGAAACCAACAACAGGACAGTAAACAGGACCAATAATCGGGTGTTTTTGAGTAACTTTTCCATGGAAGTTACTCCGCCGCTACGTTTACGGATTGACCGGAAACCACGCGGTGAACGCCATCCACTAATACTTTGTCACCGTCGCCAATCGCACCGGAGACATAGGCCTTCTTCTCATCAGCATGGAGAACTTGCACTGAACGGCGCGATACAAACTGACTGCCCGAATCGCCCGGTACCACGGCATAGACATTCCAAGTTCCACGCAGTCCATCAGTCAGTCCTGTCAATGGCATCCAGAAACCTTCTTGCGGTGTTTCAAAGGAAAACTGCAAATAAGCGAGTTGGCCGTCGAGGGCATTTGAGCCTTCAGGAAGCAGGTAACGAAGCGTCACGGTGCGCGAGCGCATATCCAGTGCAGCGCCAGGATTCAGTAACGTCGCTGGATAAACATCTGAAGCGACACGGACCTTGGCGGATGAATTGGCAGTCAGTGCTTCGAGATATTTTATAGGCACGCCAATACGCGCTTCTTTTAGATCATCTGCCAATAGGGTGAGGGTCGGCGCACCAACATTGACAACGTCCCCTTGGGAGACATAGCGCTGGCTTATCTTGCCGTTGTAAGGGGCGTAGATGGTGGATTTTTCCTGACGAAGTTTATTCGAGGAAAGTGACGCATTGAGTTGTCGAACATTAGCCAACAGGGCGTCACGTTGGCTGATCAGTGAATCGATTTCTGCATCCGCACTGAAGCCTTTCTTTTTCAACTGGCGTTGGCGTTTTAGGTTGGTGCGGGTGAGGTCCAGTTGGGCGTCGAGTTGTTCCAATTGCGCGCCCAACTGCTGGGCTTCGGTTTCGAGTAACTGGGTATCCAGTCTGATCAGGGGCTGGCCTTTAACAACGGTATCGCCCTCGTCGACTAATAAGCTGTTCACCTTGCCGCCGAGCTCAAAACCTAGATTGGCACTTTGACCCGCCTGAACAGTACCGACATATTCGCGGTTAACGGAATAACCCGGTGCAAGTTCTACGGTCAGTACATTAACGGTCGGTAAGTTATGCTCAGGCTGTGCCGCGGCTTCTTCTGTCTGCGAATTACAGGCAGTGAGGAGAGTGATAGTGGCCGCGATAGCGACAGATGGAATGCACTTTTGCATGGAAAATTTCTCGTCGTCCGTTACGATTATTTAGTGGACTAGACTGTCCAGTCCAATTAGATTAAAAATAAAGCAATCAAACTAGACTGTCCAGTTTGATTAGGCTAATAAATGCACAGCAACTCAACCAGGGAAGACTATGACAACGCATATCTCGCAGCGAAAAGAGCAAAAGCGCCAACAAATCCTTTCGGCAGCTGTTGAGCTCTTTTCCAAGCAAGGCTATGGGATCTCTATGGATGCAATTGCAGTGCATGCAAATGTCAGTAAACAAACGGTTTACGCGCACTTCAGTAGTAAAGATCAGTTGTTCGAAACCTGCATCATTGAAAAATGCATCTCGGCGGGGTTGGAGCTGGATCTGGAACACGAATCACGTGCCGCACACGTCGTGCTCCGTGAGTTTGGCTGGCTGTTCCAAAACATGCTGCTGGGGGAAGAGGCGCGTAATACGTTTCAGAATACGATTCGTCAGTCTGGTACCCATCCTGAAATCGCCCGCATCTTTCTAGAACAGGGTCCTATCCGCAACATCAACCGAATCAGTGATTACCTTTCCCTGTTGGTAAAAAGGGGGGAGCTGCCCCTGTGCAACAACACTGAATCTGCGGCTATGCAGCTCTTGCTGATGTTGCATGGTCGTGCGGTGTATTGGGCGTTACTGGGGTTTGACTCAGAAGAAGACGCAGAAACACGACGCACTTACGTGCATTCCTGCGTGGATCTGTTCTTACGAGGATACGGCTATCCAACTGAGAGGCTTTAATCGCTAACCAGCAGGGTTTTGTATTCATCAAACGCGAACTGATCGGTCATGCCACTGATGTAATCCTGCAGTAATCGGCATCTCAAGTAGAACTCCCAAAGCGTCGGATGACTCACTGGTGCTTCTTCCTTCAGGGCAATTTCATATGCCGCTACATGTTTTCTGGAAAGTTTGTTGAATAACCTTCTTTCCACGGGCAATTTTCGTCCCTCACCGCGAACGATTTTCTGGAAGGTATCTTGGTCTAAATCCAGCAGGGGTCGATATTCTTCCAATAACCCACCAATGATTTTGTAACCTTGAAGTTCCAGATTTTCGACTTCGGGATCGTTGAATACGTGATTAATTGCCACCTGTTTGAAAGTCTTCGCCAATGCGTGGAATTGGCTGTTGTCTTCGATTAACGCACGGTTCAGATCGCCATTGAATACCGCTTCAAGGTTCTGCGTGAACTGTTCTGACGCGTGATTGACCAATGGATGAACCATTTCCACACGAAGTTTGATAAAGAATTTGTGGGTTGGGCTGATCTCGTCGTTTTGCGCATCACGATAAACGTTGTCGAGCAGGGCGTCGAAACAGTGCCTGCCTTTTATCGGGCGGTTATCCGGCTCAAGCTCGGCAAACGTGCGTTTGAGATGTTCAGTCAGGGTTTCCAGAGAAAGAATGCGTTTCTCGACCGCGTCTTCCAAGTCAGCCAGACAGTAAGAAATGTCGTCTGCCGCTTCCATGATGTAGCTGAGAGGATGACGGCAGTATTTGCTGATTTCCAACTCGTCCATCAAAGCATTCACGTAGCGGTTTTCAGTGATGTAGTAACCGACTTTCTTGGTGAGATAGCTTTTATCTACCGGCACTTCCTCGGCGCGCTCAGTCGCTGGACGGGTGTATTTCAGCACTGCCGCTGCCTGACTGTAGGTAAGATTGAAGCGATGCAGTGATTGCACCAGACGGATTGCCTGCGCGTTGCCATCGAAATGACAAAGCTCATGGAGAATGGGGTCTGTTGTTGACGTTGGAAGTTCCTCAAGAAGCCGACGCATGGGCGCGAGATCGTTGAGGTGTTTGCTAAACCAACGGTTAATCGCGTCTTCACCGCAATGCCCGAATGGCGGGTTGCCCATGTCATGCATCAGGCAGGCTATTTCCACCAAAGATTCAATCGGACGCTCAAGCTCCGCCAATCCATAGGCTTTGATTTCATTGTCTGAGAGGCGATCAAAAATAGAGTGGACGATAAATCGGCCAACTTGCTGCACTTCCATGGAATGAGTGAGTCGGCTTCGTACCGCAGAGTTTCGTTCCAGTGGGAAGACTTGCGTTTTTTGCTGTAAACGGCGAATGGGGGCGGAATTGATAATGCGCCCACGGTCACTTTCAAGGGCCCGTTGAAGATGGGTGCCATAAGGTCTGGGACGGGCGAGGCTGATTTTCTTCCTGAAATCGATGTGAGACATGGGTACCCTACCGGAAGCAACGTATTTTCATAACCTTAGCGCTGTAAGGCAGGATTGTCGATAAGCTTGATAGGGAAGAAAAAAGAGAAATGCCGACAGGCAGTGATACGGCATTTCTCGGGTATAACTGTACTTAACAAACGGACGCGAGAAGCGCGACTCCAAAGGAAAAGCCGAACATAAACACTGAAAAACCTGCTTTATACTGGTTCTTACGTTTTGCTGTTAGCGTCATCATTTCTATCCTTGTTATTACTTTAACGTCTTTTTCAGCAAATCTGATGCCAATTATGATAGCCGTATTTTCAAAGAGTTAGAGACGTGTCGGTCAGTCAACCTAATAATGGTTGGTAAAAATGACTAACTAATAGGAGTTTTCGCCAGTGATTCAAGGAATTCATCACGTCGCTTTGATTGCCAGCGATATTGTCGTGTCAAAGCGTTTTTATCATGAGGTGCTGGGGTTTGAAATTCTGGCGGAGAATTACCGTGAAGCGCGGAATTCCTGGAAAGTTGATTTGCAACTTCCTGATGGCAGGCAACTGGAGCTGTTTTCTTTTCCGGAAAGTCCTTCACGTCCTTCGTTCCCTGAAGCTCAAGGGCTGCGCCACCTTGCTTTTTCCACGCAAAACATTGATGAAGCTACCGCCTATCTGGAATCGCAGGGTGTTCAATGCGAGCCTGTGCGTGTCGACCCATACACTCAAGCCCGTTTTACCTTCTTTCAGGATCCTGATGGTTTGCCATTGGAACTCTATGAAGTGCCTCACTAACGAGAGCTTCCGTAAGTTAAACTTAAGTTGTTTCTAAAATAAGACGAAATTTTATCGTTCTCGTCCGTACTATATCTCAGGGTCTGTTGATCTTTGGTGGTTGAATTTTGTTCTAGCCCTAAGCGTTTTAGGTGCCACAAACTGCATCAAAAACCATCACCAAAGGTCAACAGCTCCTATTGATTCACTCAGGTTGAGTGAATCTCATTGAGTATTTATGTGAGAGAGAAGTAGGGCGATGAGTGAAGTACGCCGTTGGCAAAGATACAAGTGCCAATCTAGGGTGAAAGGAACCCTGTATTGGGCACATAAAATTTTCCCGAAGGTGAGTATTCAAATTACGGATATCTCTGAACGGGGTATGGGTTTTACTTCAGAGTGGAAGCTGGAAGAGGGCATTGGTGAGCTGAAAATCAACTCCATGCCGAAACTCCGTGTCGAAATCAAGCATAAAGGGGAGGTAAAGATTGGTGGTCGTGTACGTTATCGCTATGGACTCGCCCTACGCCGCAAACTTCATGCAGTCCAACTCTCTCAAATCAAACGCGCCGCCTGAGCACAAACGTTGACGGAGAAATGTCACAAGTGCTCAGCGGTAAATCCTTCCACCCACCCGAACGGTTTCCGGAATGGTACTGACCGGAGAGCCTCTTAAATATAGATCCCCGCCAACGCTTAAATCAGGTGGCAGCGACTTCACGCGCGTGTTGCTTAGGTAAAGATTTCCTTTCACGTTTAATCGTCTTGGCAAGGCAGCGATTGGTGTACCGCTCAAGCTGAGATCGCCGTTTACTTTAAATCCTTGTGGCAAAACAGCGACTTTTGAGTTGGTGAGGTTGATGTATCCGCCTACATCAATTTTAGGGAATCGGGTCAGCCTTGTATTGGAAGCGTTGACATAACCTTTCACGGTTAAGCCGTCGGGCAAACGTTCGATCTGACTACCTTCGATGTCTAGAAATCCTTCCACATCGAAAGGCTCGGGTAATTCCGTCAAGGGCGAATTGTTTAATCGAACGTTACCATAGTTATCAATGTATCCATGAAGTTTCAATGTATCGACAAAATGTGGCTTTTTCTTGCCCATAGCTTGGACAGTCTGGCCTGACAGGATCAACAGAAATGTCAGTAATACGACTGAAATCCCGAAACGCGGGTGAGCTGTTGATTTATTGGTCATCTTCTCTCGCAGGCATAAAGGTAATAACCACTTAATTATACGCCATAAATCAAATGCTTTGATGGATGTTAATTAAATATTCCAATTGGAATTAATCGTAAACGTCGATTTACCAAAGATAATTAATAAATAATTTTTCAATCATCGAGACAAATAACATTATTAATATTGTTGTTAATTGATGTTTTGATATTGGACTCAAGATCTCATTTTTTCTTTCAAGCTCTTAATTTCTGGCTGTAAGCTGCCGAAAACGTGAATAAGTTCCCAGCGCAAACGATTGGTAATGAGTGATCCAATGGATGAAATTTGATATTGCATTCGCAGGGTGAATGTTAATGGCTGGTAAAAATCGATTTTATTTATGGGAGATGTTGATTTAGGTTTTCTAGACACTACAATACCCGGCAAATTATCGCTGTTTTAGCATATTTACTCGCTCTGAATTTTCATCGCGACAATGGGCAACAATGTCGTTGGCCTTCTTTCAGTGAATTAAATGAAGCAAAAATTAAACAACCAATCTTTCTTACATTGGCTCAATCCGTATCGGTTTGAGGCGGTGACGCGATCGCTCAGAGCAATGCGAGACGGGATGTTGTGGCTTGTCCCTTGTTTAATAGTGTCAAGCATCCTGGGATTTGTGGCGAGCATGCTCGAATTCCTTCATGTGGATGCACCCATTTTTATACACGAACTGAACCTACTGAGACTGTCACTGACCTCCCTTTATCCATACCTTTTTGCTGCATCTATTAGCATGATGCTTGCGATTCAGTGGCGTTTACCCCGACCGCCGATTGCGGTGTTATGCATCTCTTACGTTGCAGTGGCGGAAAAAGTGCTGGGCTATGAGTATCAAGCCAGCTCAATTCTGTTGACCTTTGTTGGCTTAACCCTGCCAATTTATGCTGTTCCTTTGCTCTCCAAACTGAAAAAGCAAAGATGGGCGCGAATTGTCGAAAACGAAGTCGCTGGTAAGTTAGTCAAAGACTCCATGAACCTCATCATTCCGGGTGTTATCACCACTGGTGTGGTTGTCTTGCTGACAAAGCTACTCACTCTGACCAGCTTGTATTTTGATTCAGCGGCTTTCCTTAAGGCGTTTGACCCAGTCAATGACCCATATAGCGTCGGTGCGCTCTTCTCTACCTTGAATTCCTTGTTGTGGTTTTTGGGTATTCATGGCTACTACGCGCTAACGCCATTGGTTCAACCTTTGATTGATGTACTGGATATCAACCGCGTGCTTTACAGTGCTGGGGCCATGCCTTCAAACGTGATGAATATTTCGACCCTGTCATCGTTTGTTTTCATTGGTGGCTCTGGGGCGACATTGGGGCTTGCGCTGGCGATATTGGCGTTTTCCAAAGACAAAGTGATGCGTGTGATTGCGATTTCAAGCATTCCTTTGGGTTTCTTTAATATCAATGAAATTCTGATGTTTGGTTTGCCAATCATTTTTAACCTGCGTCTTTTCATTCCGTTTTTGATCGCACCATTGGTCAATATGGGTATTGCATTAACTGTGATGTCGATGGGGCTGGTGGCTATTCCTGTGGTGATGGCACCAATCACAAGCCCGTTGATTCTGAATGCGTTTATCTCAACAGGTGGCGATTACAACGCAGTGATATTGCAAGTGGGGCTGGTGATGGTCAGTACACTGATCTATTTACCCTTTGTTCGTATGTTGGATGCGCACGCCAAAACCCGTGATTTGTACATTCCTTCGCTGGATACCACTTTCACCCGCCGTGAAGAAGAAGCGTATGTGTTAGCGGTAGATCCGGTGACGGAATCGCTCCATAAAGTGCGTGAAATTCAAGGCGTGCAAATGCAGTTGGAAGCGTTCGCTACCCGCGAGTTCTATCTGGAATATCAACCGCAGGTTTCTAGCCACACTGGTCAGGTGACGGCAGTAGAAGCGCTGATCCGTTTACGCGATAGCATGGGGAATGTTGAAGCGCCGGGTCAATTCCTTTCGGTGTTTGAGAAAGCGAACCTGATGACAGATATCGACCTCTGGGTTGTTCGACAGTCTGTGGAACAGAGCAAGCTCTGGATGGATCAGACTTTCTATATGCCAATCAGCGTGAACATTACCAGTCATACCCTGACAAATAAAGACGCAATGGAAGAGATTCTCTCGCTCATCGCGCAGGTGCCGGGACTGATTCATTTTGAGATTACTGAAGATTCGCTGATTGATAAACCAGCGATGGTAGAACAGGCCATTTCGCGTCTTCATATGGCGGGTTCTGCTGTACATATCGATGACTTCGGGACGGGTTATAGTTCATTGAGTTATCTCAACCGCTTCGATATTGATGCGATGAAAATCGACCGCAGTTTTGTGTTGGCGCTTAGCAGCGAACGGGGCAAACAGGTGTTCTATAGCCTGACTGGAATCGCCAAACAGCTAGGCATGAACATTATTGTGGAAGGGGTGGAAACCCAAGAGCAGCTTGATATTGTTTCGCGCGAAGCAGATGTGGTGATTCAGGGCTGGTATTACAGCAAGGCAGTTTCTGCTTCAGAGGTGCGGAACTATGCTCTGCAACGCCAGGCGATCAGTAAAGTGCCGGTGGCACGCACCAATCGAGAAATTGCTTAACCAATCCAAAGAGAAATGAGAGAGCGCCGGTCGCTCTCTTATTTTTTGTGGGCAAGTGCCTCATCCAAGGCTTCCAACAAACGCTCCCCAGGCTTCCCTACTAACTCTACATAACGACTTCTAACAGGCTCAGCGAGTTTCTTAAATGCGTTTTGTTGACTTCGGTTGAGAGTGATAAAGGTCATACTGGGTTTGAATGCTTTAATGGTGGCCAGTTGCTTTTTGTTCAGGGCTTGCTGCTTTTCGAGTATGTAATCGCTCAAGCCCTGAAACGTCTCCCGAAGCAATGTTTTGTGCTCAGGCGAGAGTGATAAATACCATGCTTGATTGGCAATCACTGAGGTGGTGAACTTTTGCTTGCCCGGCCAAATCATGTATTCCGTCACTTCGTAAAACTTCATTTCTTCTATCGAGAAAACCGGATTGGTCTGCCCATCCACAATATTGGCTTGTAGCGCGCCATAAACCTGAGAATAAGGGAGTGGCACGGCATCTGCGCCATAAAGTTGAAAGGATTCAATCACCAACGGGGAATTCATCACTCGCATTCGGAATTGCTTGAAATCGCTGGGTTTGACCACTTCTTGATTGGTTGACCACACCATATCGCCTTCAAGATAGAGGGTCATCAAGCGCAGATCTTGATCGATAAGTGCATTCCCAAGCACTTCATAAAGAGTGGGATTGCTGGCGATAACGGATTGATTCAGCTCGTCGTCATGCGAATAAATGTAGGGAATATTGAAAACCTGCATTTCAGGCACCAGGCTGCCGATGATACCCACGGAGGCATGGGTAAGCTGAAGTGTGCCGAGTGTGGTCAACGCGGTGAGATCTTCTGATTCACCCAAGGTGCCATAAGAGTAAATATCGACGACCACCTCACCACCGGACTTTTCTTCGATGATGCGTTTAAATTCTTTGGCGTAAATGTCTTGTACTGACCCTTCAATTTCTTCCAGCCCAAAACGCCACACCACCCGTTCTTCCTCACTCGACGCCTGAACGGATAAAGAAAGGGAAAAGGTGAGTGTCACCATAAACAGTCTCAGCAGATAGCGCATTTTCACCTCTTTACTTCCATGTCTTGAATGATTTTCCTCTAATTAATTGTTAATGCAAATGCATGTGTTTCATCAGTTTAGTCCTTGAGATTCTGGGAGAAAAAGTGATGCCTTGGGAACTTCCTCAATGAAATAAAAAAGTTGCGGACTGTGTTTGTGCAATGGGCACCAATGTGAGCGTAAAAAGCCGTATTGTCATGGAGTTAGCTGGCTGATTCACCCATGATGGAAATGGGATAATTCTCGATAAGAATAAAGTCGAAAGATCCCAAACCACGCCACGAAGTCTTTTTGCGGTAGTCCCGTGAGCGGGACAGAAAATGGTGGTGACTTATTATCGAATAAGGAAATTCATCATGCACAAACCAATGATGCTCTCGGCCATTGCGCTGAGTGTAGCAACAGCCCTGCCAGCTTGGGCAGTTGACTGTACTTCATTACCAACTTGGGAAAACACTGCCATATACAATGGCGGCGATCAGGTGGCATATACTGGCGAGGCTTACAAAGCCAAATGGTGGACGACAGGCAAGAACCCGGCTGAAAACTCTGGTCCATGGCAAGAGTGGGAAGCGCTGGGGCAATGTTCTACCGGTGGAAACCAGCCTCCCGTCATCGACCTGACTTCTCCTTTAAATAACTCCAACTTTGTTACTGGCGATGTGATTACTCTTGCAGCGACGGCCTCCGACAGTGATGGCTCGGTGTCGGATGTTGAATTCTTCATCGGCGCAAACAGCGTAGGTATTGTTACTGCACCTCCTTTCTCTTTGGAGTGGGTTGCAGAACAGGGACAGGCGATTGTTCGTGCTGTGGTCACAGACAATGAGGGCGCAAAGTCCGAGCAAAGCGTGAGTATCTCGGTTGAGGACCCTGTCTTTGGTATCCCGCCTACCGCACAGCTGACTAATCCGACTGCGAGTTCGCAATTAAAAGCTGGTGAAACAGTTGCTCTGACAGCAACTGCAGAAGACTCCGATGGTGCAGTCACGCTTGTAGAATTCTATGTCGACAACAAACTTGTCGGTTCAGATGACGTTGCTCCGTTTGAAACCCCTTGGCTTGCTACGGAAGGCAACCACAGTTTCAATGCTAAAGCGACTGACAACGATGGCTTGCAGGCTTGGGCAGGTGAAGTCTCTGTTAAAGTTGCCGGCAATACCGTTGGTGGTGGTTGTGCTGGCGTTCCGACTTACAGCGCTGGCACCAGCTATGCAGTTGGCGATATTGTTCAAAACGCGAACTACAAATACCAATGTGACGTAGCGGGATGGTGTTCATCGGATGCGGCGTGGGCATATGAGCCAAATACCGGCGCTCACTGGCAAGACGCTTGGACTGAACTGGGTATCTGCGCCATTGTTCCTACCGTGACTTTCACTTCTCCGTCGGATAATGCAACTCTGCTTGCAGGTGAGATGGTTTCCCTTGCTGTTGATGCCGTTGATTCTGATGGCAGCGTAACCGGCGTTGAGTTCTTCGTAGCTGGCCAAAGCGTTGCCGTTGATAATGCTGCGCCTTATGCCGTTGATTGGGCGGTAACAGGTTTAGGCGAAGTGAGCATCAGCGCCGTTGCCACTGATAACGAGGGTAATACAGGCGATGCCGGCATTCTGGTTAATGTGAGTGACCAGCCATTGGTAGCGAGCCTGACCTCCCCAGCAGCAGGCAGTTCTGTCGGCTTAGGTAAAGCTGTGTTGCTCGAAGCAGAAGCGAGTGCCCTCAACGGTACTGTGGCGAAAGTTGATTTCGTGGTTGATGGTGCCATCGTCGCATCTGATTCAACGGCGCCTTACAGTGCAAGCTGGACACCAGGTGCAGTAGGTAGTTACGCGGTTTCTGCGCTAGCAACTGATAGCAATGGCCTGACTGCGTCAACCGCAGCTGTTACGCTGAAAGTGTTCGAGCAATCGGCGAAAAAACATCAGCTGATTGGTTACTGGCACAACTTTGTGAACGGTGCTGGCTGTCCACTGAATCTGAGCGAAATGTCGGATGCGTGGGATATCATTGATATCGCCTTCGCAGAGAACGATCGCAACAGTGACGGGACTGTCCACTTTAATCTGTATAACGGTGACATTCGCAGCACTTGTCCTCCGCTTGATCCTATGAAGTTCAAGCAAGACATGGCTGCGTTGCAGGCGAAAGGAAAAATTTTCGTTCTGTCACTCGGTGGTGCGGAAGGGACGATCACGCTGAATACTGATGCGGATGAAGCTAACTTCGTTTCGAGCCTGACAGCGATTGTGAAAGAGTGGGGCTTTGATGGTCTGGATATCGATCTGGAAAGTGGCTCTAACCTTGTTCATGGTTCGGAAATTCAGGCGCGTTTACCACGTGCATTGAAGCAGATTGAAACCAACATGGGTGGTGACATGTACCTGACGATGGCACCTGAACATCCATATGTTCATGGCGGTATGGTGGCGTACAGCGGTATTTGGGGCGCTTACATTCCATTGATTGATGAACTGCGCGATACCTTGGACCTGCTGCATGTTCAGCTATACAACAATGGTGGTCTGCCGAATCCGTATCTTTCAGGCGCTGCACCGGAAGGTTCAGTAGACATGATGGTTGCTCAATCCAAAATGCTGATTGAAGGTTTTGAATTGGCAAACGGGACCACGTTTGCGCCACTTCGCGATGACCAAGTCGCTATCGGCTTACCATCAGGTCCAAGCTCGGCGAACTCTGGCCAGGCACCTACTCAGAACATCTTGGATGCTCTGGATTGCGTGACCAAAGGTACTGCGTGTGGAACAGTGAAACCTGCTTTCAACTACCCGAACTTTGGTGGTGTCATGACCTGGTCAATCAACTGGGACAAACATGACGGCTTCAATTTCTCTGGCCCCGTCGGCGATAAGTTAAGTGCCATGAATGCAGGGCAATAACCTCAATGCGAGAAGCGGGACGTAATGTCCCGCTTTTTTTCCTATTCATCAATTTTGAAACAACAGCTATCCATCTTAATTCATAGACTTGCATAATCTTCTTAAAGTAGTACCCAGATATGCACGTTCAAACACCAAACAAAACGCTTCGCGGACTTTCTTTCCTGTTCTCGCGACTACCCTCAGCGGAAAAGTGGCTTCACTTTACGACCATAAGCTGGGTGATATTTCAACTGCTCACCTCAGCCGGAATGCATGTCAGCAAAGATGCGACCGTTTATCACCTCACCCTGATTGACCATATTCATATGTATGGCGGGATAGGGCTGTTACTTTTCTCTATGGTTTTTTTCGTAACCGTGGTTAACCGGCGTCCAATCACAGACATGTATCCCTGGCTGTTTGGTAACTTTACAGTCATTAAAGCTGACTTGCTTATTCTAAGAACTGGCCGCTTGCCAGAACCAAAACCTGCTGGGTTGGCTGCGATGGTTGAGGGACTAGGCTTGCTGGCACTGATGTTGGCGACCGTTACAGGCACTCTTTGGGCCATCGCGATGTTAATGGAAAATCCACTCAGCCCAGATTTTTTAGCCATTCATAAAACCGCCGTTGGCGCGATTGAAGCCTATATCTGGGGGCACGGCCTGTTTGCTTTGTTGCATCTCATCATCTGGTGGCGACGTTAGGGCCTATAACGACATAGGTCACGCTTGTCTCATAAATGCGATCAATGTTGTCGTTACTGTCTATAATTTCGACAGGCTTATATGATGAGGCATGCTAGATGAATACATGGAGAGAACAAGAAGTTGCCGAATTTTATGTTGAAGTATCTTCCAAGAGAACAGTAGGTGATGTCGGCGCTGAGTATGAAAGAACAGGCAGCGGTAAAGATTGGCAGCAGTGTATGAGATTGTCATTTGAAGGGTTTAATAATTCCCGCATTTTGTCGTTAGACGATATTTGGCGCGACCTGATTGAGAACAAGAAAACCACGTTTACCGGTGAGGTTTTAGCGCTGGAAACCATCGTGAAATTTGGTGACACGATGCAGTTGGAAACGCCGTACAAAGTCCAAATTAAAGTCACTCATTAATCTGGTGGTAATGTCACCGGATGAGTATGAATCTTTAGTGACGAGGTTATCTAGACAAGTCGAGCAACCTATCTAGATAACCCCTCCAGCCCCTGCATACAAACGCTTCCACGCAATTTATACCTCTGTCTCACCTCTTCAATCGTCAACTTCCCTGACACCATTTCGTTATAAAAACGACACAAACAGACCACACGATAGGGACACCACATAACGAGGTTCCCTGAAACATGGATAGCATTATCGAAGTGAATGGTCTGACGAAAACGTTTGGAAAAAACAAAGCGCTTGACCAGATCAACCTCAAGATCCAACACAAAGAAATGACCGCACTTCTTGGACCTTCTGGTTCAGGAAAGTCAACGCTACTTCGCCATCTGAGCGGCTTGGTCTTCTCTGATAAAACGCAAGACGGACAGATCCAGGTGCTTGGTAAAACCGTTCAGAGTCAGGGCCGAGCTTCAGGTCAGGTTCGCAACTGTCGCGCGCAAGCTGGTTATATCTTCCAGCAGTTCAATTTAGTGAACCGTCTGTCAGTGATGACCAACGTGCTGATTGGGGCGCTCAACTACACGCCGTTCTGGCGCACGCTTACCGGTAACTTCACCAAGCAGCAGAAAGCAGAAGCGATGGCAGCATTGGAACGTGTTGGTATGCAAGATTTCGCTCATCAGCGTGTTTCTACGCTGTCGGGTGGACAGCAACAACGTGTGGCTATTGCCCGCGCACTCATGCAAAAAGCCCGGATCATTTTCGCCGACGAGCCTATTGCCTCTTTGGACCCTGAATCTTCCCGCATCGTGATGGAGCTGCTTAGCGACATCAACCAGCGTGAGGGTATCCCTGTGATCGTTACTCTTCATCAGGTCGATCACGCCCTCAAATACTGCCAGCACGTTGTCGCACTGCGAGACGGAAAAATCTTCTATCAAGGAGAAAGCGCGGCAATCGACAAACACGCCCTTGCTGAACTTTATGGCAGTAAATCAGAAATGACATTGGACGTCGGTATGGAAGAACAACCGGCTTCTGTGGAAAAAGCACCACTTTCTCTCATCAGTTAAACCGTTAACACACAAAGGACGATGACGATGTTACGAGCACTACGCACATTCACCTGTGGACTTGGCATGTTGGCTGCAGCCGTCGCTGCACCTGCGTCTGCAGAGGAAAAAATGGACACCCTGAACTTCGGTATTATTTCTACGGAATCCCAGCAAAACCTTAAATCAGTGTGGGACCCGTTCCTAGACGACATGAGCAAGAAACTGGGTATGGAAGTGAAAGCCTACTTTGCTCCTGACTACGCGGGCATCATTCAGGGCATGCGTTTCGACAAAGTTGACGTTGCATGGTTTGGTAACAAATCAGCGATGGAAGCGGTCGACCGTTCTGGCGGTGAAATCTTCGCGCAAACTGTCGACTCAGAGGGTAACCCAGGCTACTGGAGCCTTTTGGTGGTTCATAAAGACAGCCCAATCAACAGCGTTGAAGACATGATTGCAAACCGCAGCAAGCTGGCTTTTGGTAACGGTGATCCTAACTCTACCTCTGGCTTCTTGGTGCCTTCTTACTATGTGTTCGCGAAGAACAACATCCAGCCAAGCGACTTCAAACGAACGCTCAACTCAAGCCACGAAGTGAACCTGTTCGCGGTTGCTAACAAGCAAGTGGATGTGGCGACCAACAACACCGAAAACATGCGTCGTTTCGAGCGCACCAATCCTGAAAAATTCAAAAATATTAAAGTGATTTGGCAATCGCCACTCATCCCTTCTGACCCAATCGTATGGCGTAAGAACCTGCCAGATAACGTGAAGGAAGACATCTACAGCTTTTTCATGAACTACGGCACAACCGGCGATGCGCAGGAAGTGGCAATTCTGAAAGGCCTGGACTGGGCACCGTTCAAACCATCTAGCGACCTGCAACTGTTGCCTATTCGTCAACTGGCGCTTTACAAGCAGCTTAATGGCCTGAGCAACCAAGACAAGCTTTCTGATGAGCAAGTCGCAGAGCTGGCAAGCATCAAAAGTTCTCTGGCTGCCCTGAACCGCCAAATGAGTGCTTTGGAAGCGATGGAGTAAGTACCTGATGAGCCGGAGTTCTCTCCGGCTTTTCTTTTTAACTCGGTTATTTGTAGCTTGATGGAATTTTAGAATGAGCAGTAATACCGCCGTTTTAACCGCGCCACAAACCTCTCACTGGAAACGCTTTGTCGGCATGTTGATTGTGGCTCTCGTGCTTGCCTGGTCATGGCAAGGTTCTGAGATGAATCCAGCGCAACTCATTAAAGATGCTGGAAACATGGCAGAGCTGGGGTCTGATTTCTTCCCACCGGATTTCACGCATTGGAAGCTCTATGTCGATGAAACCCTGATCACCATCCAAATCGCTATTTGGGGCACCGTGCTTTCTGTCCTTCTTTCGATTCCTTTCGGACTACTTTGCGCAGAAAACATTGTGCCTTGGTGGGTTTATCAGCCAATGCGCCGTTTGATGGATGCCGCGCGTGCCATCAACGAAATGGTTTTTGCGATGTTGTTTGTTGTCGCTGTCGGTCTGGGACCTTTCGCAGGTGTATTAGCACTGTTTGTTCACACTACGGGCGTACTCGCCAAGCTGTTTTCTGAAGCGGTCGAAGCAATCGATATCGGGCCTGTCGAAGGGGTTCGGGCGACCGGAGCCAACAAGATTGAAGAAGTGATGTACGGGGTGTTACCTCAAGTATTGCCGCTTTGGATTTCGTTCACTTTGTACCGTTTCGAATCGAACGTCCGCTCAGCCACCGTGGTCGGCATGGTTGGTGCGGGTGGCATTGGTGTGTTGCTCTGGGAAGCGATTCGCGGATTTCAGTTCCAACAGACCGCCGCCATCATGTTGATAGTCATTGTGACCGTCAGTCTTATCGACTTCGCGTCCCAGTACATCCGCAAGATGTTTATTTAACAGCCAGATTTTTATTTCACCCAACTTGTCTAGATAACCCATAAGCGCAGAGGAATGCGGAGGGATAAAAGATGCGAGTTTATTTAGATATCGCCAGACATCTTGAACAGGAAGTTCGCAGCTATTTTCAGGCGGGGGATTACCTGCCGCCTGAATCCAAGCTGGCGAAGAAGTATGACGTTAACCGCCACACAGTGAGACGTGCAATTGACGAACTGGTTTTTACCGGCCTCATCGAGCGTCAACAAGGGCGCGGCAACATGGTGGTCAGCCAACCGTTTGACTATCCACTTCACGCCGGAGCGCACTTTACGGACAACTTGATGGAACAGGGCAGTTTGCCAACCAGTCAGGTGATCAGCAGGGGGCTGGTGGCTGCGAACGAGAAAATAGCAGGCATGTTTGGTGTTGAGCTGGAATCGCAAGTGATCAAACTTCGCACGCTTAGAAAGATAAACGGCATGCCAGCGAGCGTGATTGACCACTACCTTGCTGACCTTGAATGGTGGCCGGTAGTGAAGCATTTCGAAGTGGGTTCGCTACACGCTTTTCTCAAAGACAAGTTGGACGTTCACCTTACCCGTAAAAGTACTCGGCTCAGAGCCATGATGCCGAAAAAGACCGATTGCCGATTGCTTCAGTTATCCGGCAAGACACCCATCATGGTGTTTAAAACCACCAACGTGATCACAGGAACCGACCAGATTGTGGAGTTTTCATCGTCCCACACACGTTCTGATCTGGTCGAGATTGTTTTGGAGCATTGAATGGAACAGGAAAAGCAAACATCGCGCCAGCGCTGGATGTCAGTCCTCGCCAGAACGGATGCCAATGCGTTGATAACGCACTGGGTAAAACTCTCACTTAACCCGCAATACCAGTTGGTTCGCGCACCGGAACTGGGGTTGGCTCAGGTACGCGCTCGAATGGGCGGTACAGGGAACGCTTTCAATATGGGTGATGTCACCATCACCCGTGCGGTAGTTCGACTGGATAGTAGCGAGCTGGGCTACAGCTATGTCACTGGAAGAAACAAGCAGCATGCAGAACTTGCTGCAGTGGTGGATGCATTGATGCAAACCTCTGCACATGATGTGCTGCAGCAAGCTCTGATATCGCCGCTCGCGGCAGAAAAAGCAGAACAAGAACAGTTGCGTGCAAGGGAAGTGGCGACCAGTAAAGTTGACTTTTTCACCATGGTGAGAGGAGAGGACGAATGAGCAAGATAACAGAGGGTTTTAACTCACCCGTGCATGACGCACAGCAGGTCTTCCGAGAGTTAATGGAGGCAATGTCCCACCCCGGGAAACAGGTTTCATTGGACTACACCGCTCAGTTTGGAACAACTAGCCGCGCAGCGACTCAGGTATTACTGACGTTGGCCGACAACGCAACCAGTCTGTGGCTATCAGAACGCTTCAATGCAGATGAAACTTTGGTTGAAAACATCCGTTTTCACTGTGGCGCACCGCTCTCTGGTCAGAAGTGCGAGTCCGCTTTTGCGCTTGCCAGAGGCAGTGAACTGGAAGACTTTGAAGGTTTCAATGTTGGTAGCGAACACTATCCGGACAGAAGCGCCACGTTGATTATTGAGGTGGACAGCCTGAAGGAAGGTGATGTGCTGGTGCTGGCCGGCCCCGGTATTCAGTCGACAACAAAAATGAGAGTGAAGGGTTTGAACCCGCTGCTGCTTCTGGCTTTGGTAACAAAACGCAGCCACTTCCCCCATGGTGTGGACATTCTGTTTACATCCGGCTCCGACATTATTGCATTGCCTCGCTCGACAGAGGTGACGCTGGAAATTGAGGAGGTCACATGTATGTAGCTGTAAAAGGCGGTGAGAAAGCCATCGCTGCTGCTCATGAATTGCAGGACAAAAAACGCAGGGGCTCTTTTTCGCAAGCTGCTCTGAATGTCAAACAAATAGCCGAACAACTGGCTGGCGCGACAGATCGTGTGATGACCGAGGGCGGCATCTATGACAAAGAACTTGCGGCGTTGGCTATCAAACAAGCTGGCGGTGACTTGGTGGAAGCTATCTTCCTGCTTCGCGCCTATCGCACTACTTTGCCTCGGCTGGCGGTGACGGAACCTGCGAATACCGAAACGATGAAAATCGAGCGCCGTATCTCTGCAACTTATAAAGATTTGCCGGGTGGGCAGGTACTCGGGCCAACTTATGACTACACCCATCGATTGCTTGATTTTGCTTTGTTGGCTGAAGGTGGAGATCGTAGCGAACCCGCCAGACTGAGTGATATCGATGAGATGGCGCATTGCCCAAGGGTGATGAGTATTCTGGAAAACCTCGATCTAACGGTGACTGAGGAAGATAACGGTGCAGCGCCGGATGATATCACCATGGAGCCACCCACATTCCCGGCAAACCGGAGTGCAAGGTTGCAGCAACTTGCGCGCAGTGATGAGGGGTTCTTACTGGCATTGGGCTATTCCACCCAGCGTGGTTACGGGCGTAATCACCCATTTGCCAGCGAAATCCGCTCTGGCAACGTCACGCTTGAAGTTGTTCCTGAAGAGTTAGGCTTTGCCATTGAAATTGGCGATATCGAAATGACCGAATGCCAGATGATCAATGGTTTCACTGGCAGTAAAAAGCACAAAGCGAAGTTTACCAGAGGTTACGGTATCACATTTGGGTTTTCTGAGCGTAAAGCGATGTCGATGGCCTTGGTAGATAGAGCATTGCAATGTGGCGAATATGACGAAGTGCCACAAGGCCCTGCTCAGGATGAAGAGTTTGTGTTAGCGCATGGCGATAACGTTGAAGCAGCGGGTTTTGTCAGCCACCTGAAGTTGCCGCACTACGTGGACTTTCAGGCTGAGCTCGAACTCATCCGCAAGCTTCAAAAAGAATTTGATGCCCGCGACGCTTCGGGCGAAGGAGAAGCGCTATGACTACGCAAGCCGTTCAAAGTGGTTATAACTTCGGTTATCTCGATGAACAAACCAAACGCATGATTCGACGTGCCCTGCTGAAAGCCATTGCGATTCCCGGTTATCAAGTGCCGTTTGGTGGCCGTGAAATGCCCATGCCTTATGGCTGGGGCACAGGCGGTATTCAAATCACCGCTGCCATTATCGGTGAGCCTGATGTGCTTAAAGTGATTGATCAGGGGGCTGATGACACAACTAACGCGGTTTCCATCCGCCACTTCTTTGAAAAGGTTGCCGGCGTTGAAACTACTGAGCGCACAGAGCAGGCTACGTTGATTCAAACCCGCCATCGCATTCCAGAAAAACCGCTGAACGAAGGTCAGATTCTGGTGTACCAGGTGCCGATCCCTGAGCCGCTGCGCTTTATTGAACCGCGTGAGACGGAAACACGCAAAATGCATGGTCTGGAAGAATATGGCGTGATGCACGTGAAGCTCTACGAGGATATCGCGCGCTATGGCCATATTTCGACCGCATACGCCTACCCAGTGCGGGTCAATGGTCGCTACATCATGGACCCTTCGCCCATACCGAAATTCGATAACCCCAAGATGGATCAAATGCCCACGCTGCAACTCTTTGGCGCTGGGCGTGAGAAGCGTATTTACGCCATTCCTCCTTATACGGATGTGAAGAGTCTGGATTTCGACGATCATCCCTTCGAAATCCAGCAATGGGGTGAGCCTTGCAGCATCTGTGGTTCAACAACCAGCTTTCTGGATGAGGTAGTGACAGATGATAAAGGCAACCGAATTTTCGTGTGTTCTGATACCGATTATTGCAATGACCAGCAGTCAAAAAATGCTCTGAAAAAGGAGCAAGAGGAGAAGTGCGCGTGTCAGTAACAGAGTTAGGTCGCGAGCACGCGACGCTGCGAGCAACGAACTTGCAGCCACTATTAGAAGTAGAAAGCCTCACCAAGCTTTATCAGCCAGGCAAGGGGTGTCAGGACATCTCTTTTGCTTTATGGCCAGGCGAAGTGCTGGGTATTGTGGGTGAGTCAGGCTCAGGAAAAAGCACCTTGTTACGTGTGCTTTCAGGTCGTGAAACGCCAGATGGTGGCGCAGTGAATTACCAGTTTGAAGATGGCTCTCAAGCGAGCCTCTATGCGCTTTCTGAAAGTGAGCGCCGTCGATTACTGCGCACTGACTGGGGTGTGGTTCATCAGCATCCGATGGATGGATTACGCCCGCGGGTTTCTGCTGGTGGCAACATCGGCGAACGATTAATGGCAGTAGGAAACCGACATTACGGCGATATTCGGGAGCAAGCGTTGGACTGGCTTTCTCAGGTGGAGATTCCTAAAGACCGAATCGACGACATGCCAATCACTTTCTCCGGCGGCATGCAGCAAAGGCTGCAAATTGCCCGCAATCTAGTGACGCATCCAAGACTCATCTTTATGGATGAACCGACAGGTGGGCTTGATGTTTCTGTGCAGGCAAGGCTGCTGGATTTGATTCGAAATCTCGTTACGGACTTAGGTCTGTCTGTGGTCATTGTGACCCATGATTTAGCTGTCGCGAGATTACTGGCTCACCGATTGGTGGTGATGAAAGAGAGTCGAATTGTTGAAACCGGGCTGACCGACCAGGTGCTCGACGATCCGCAACATCCTTACACACAGTTGCTCGTATCATCCGTCTTGCAGGGGTAGGGAAGACCATGACAAACACAACCATGTTAAGCGTGTCGAATGTCAGTAAGACTTTCGTTCTTCACAATCAAGGCAGTGCAAAGCTCTCCGTGCTTGCTGACTCTAGCTTCTCTGTCGACAAAGGGGAATGCGTTGTACTGCTGGGCCGTTCCGGTGCAGGAAAGAGTACCTTGCTCCGCGCGCTATATGCGAACTACCTCGTCGATAACGGCGAAATTAAGGTACGACACCAAAATAGAACGCAAGGCGAGCATTGGGTGGATATTGCCAGTGCGCTGCCCCGCGACATTCTGGATGTTCGCAAAAACACCTTAGGTTGGGTGAGCCAGTTTCTGCGTGTTATTCCCAGAATCAGTGCACTGGATGTTGTTGCGCAGCCTCTGGTGGAGCAAGGGGAGTGCAAAGAAACGTCACGGCAAAAGGCTGGGGCGTTGTTGAAACGACTCAACGTGCCGGAACACTTATGGCATTTGGCACCCGCGACATTTTCTGGTGGTGAGCAGCAACGGGTGAACATTGCACGCGGATTTATCGTTGAATCACCGATTCTGTTGCTGGATGAACCGACGGCATCACTGGATGAAAAGAACCGTGATGTCGTGATTGAACTCATTCTGGAAGCCAAGCAACGGGGCGCCGCAATTGTTGGCATATTTCACGACGAATACGTCCGCCAGCAAGTGGCAGATAAGTTCTACGACATTTCAACCGCCACATTGAAACTGGCTTAAGGGAAGGAAGCGACAATGATCATTACCAATGTTCAACTGGTGTTGGAAGACGAAGTCGTTAATGGCTCGTTAGAAGTTGAGAACGGCATTATTCGCGCTATGTCTGATTCGCCCAGCTATCAGCCAGGAGCAGTAGATGGCAATCAGGGATGGTTGATGCCGGGGCTAATTGAGCTGCATACCGACAATCTGGAAAAGTACTTCACGCCGCGACCAAAGGTCAGCTGGCCTGCATTCTCGGCCATGGCAGCGCATGATGCGCAACTTATCGGAGCTGGTATCACAACGGTTCTGGATGCAATTGCAGTCGGTGATGTGCGCGATGGTGGTCATCGTCAGGATAACCTCGACAAGATGATCAATACCATTGTCCAAAGTGGCGAAAAAGGTCTGAACCGCGCTGAGCATTTTGTTCATATCCGTTGTGAGTTGCCCCACGAGACGACGGTTGATTTAGCTAAGCTTTATCTGGACTTGGATCAGACTCATATGGTTTCCCTGATGGACCACTCTCCGGGTCAGCGCCAGTTCGTGAATCTCACCAAGTATTACGAATACTATCAGGGTAAATACAACCTCAATGACGAGGAAATGGCCGCATTCGAACAAGACCAGCGGGAAAAGTCCGCGGTATGGTCAGACTTAAACCGACGAGCGATTGCTAGCCTATGCCATGAGCGAAATATCCCTCTTGCAAGCCATGACGATGCGACCCGGGCCCATGTTGAAGAATCCCGTGCTTTGGGACTGGTTTTGGCGGAATTCCCTACCACTATTGAAGCGGCGCAACGCTCCCACGAACTTGGTCTGAAAGTCATGATGGGAGCGCCCAACGTGGTTCGTGGTGGCTCGCACTCAGGCAATGTCGCAGCGCATGAGCTGGCGTCGTTGGGCGTGTTAGATGCACTGTCGTCTGATTATTTCCCTGGCAGTTTGTTGGATGCGGTTTTCCGTCTTGCAGATGATGAACGCAATGCGCTGGATATGGCCTCGGCGACTTGCCTGGCGACACGTAACCCAGCGTCCGCGCTTAGTCTTTCAGATCGCGGCATCATCAAAGAAGGCATGCGGGCAGATCTGCTGCTCGTAGAGCTTCATTACGATCAGCCTTATGTGGAGCAGGTCTGGCGTCAAGGACGCCGCGTGTTTTAACCCAAAGGCAGGAAAAGAAAATGGCAAAGCTGTTTTATGTTCTTGGTGCTTCCGGGGCAGGGAAAGATTCGCTGATCAATGCCGCCAGAGAGCGCTTCTGCCAAAAGTTGATGGTGGCACATCGTTACATTACGCGACCCGCTTCGGCTGGCAGTGAAAATCACGTTGCCTTGTCAGATGACGAATTTGATCTTCGTATTAAGCAAGAACTGTTTTCCATGCACTGGCGAGCGAACGGACTTCGCTATGGGGTGGGGCGTGAAGTGGAAACTTGGTTGGCGTCGGGCATGGATGTGATGGTGAATGGTTCTCGCGCGTATCTACCCTTTGCCAGAGGGGTATTTGGAGAACAACTGGAAGTCGTGTGGATCTCAGTCAACCCTGATGCACTTAGAGAACGTCTCGAAGCCCGGGGCAGAGAAAGCGTAGAAGAAATTGCCCAGCGATTGGAACGCGCCATTCACTATGATGCGATGCGCCCGGCCAATGCGATTCATCTCAACAACAGCGGGAAACTTGAAGACACCGTTGCTCAGTTTGCCTGCCAATTAGATATTGCACTCTGCAAAGAAAACGGAGGCAATCACCATGGATAAGCATCACATTGACACAAATCTCACTTTGCATGAAGAGGCAACAATTTGTCGCGATGCTGTGGTAACTGACTCGGTGCTCGGGCGATGGACTGAAGTCGGGGAACGTACATTATTGGAACATGTTGCGCTGCAAGACTTCAGCTATATTGGTCCCGACAGTGAAGTGGCGAACACTGACATTGGTAAGTTCACCTCGATTGCTTCAAAGGTTCGGATTAATCCCGGCAACCACCCTTGGTGGCGGCCGACGTTACATCACTTTACCTATCGTCCCGGAAAATATGGAATGGAAGATCTCCATCAGGCCGGCTCAGACAAGGATGCAGAGGTATTCGACTGGCGGGCGGAAAACCGGGTGACGATTGGGAATGATGTCTGGATTGGGCATGGTGTCATCATTCTCCCCGGCGTCAGCGTCGGAGATGGTGCGATCATCGGCGCAGGCAGCGTAGTCACCAAAGATGTGCAAAGCTATACCATTGTGGTTGGTAATCCAGCGAAGATGTTGCGGCCAAGGTTTGAAAATCCAGACACCGCGAGAAAGTTGGAAAGCCTGTGCTGGTGGGATTGGCCGGAAGAGAAAATTAGGCAGTATTTTCCATACTTTCAGCAAAGTGCCGAAGCCTTTCTTGAAGCAGTAGAGAAGCGCCACTGACTGTCAAAATTTAAAGGGTATAAAGTTGGGTACATACCCAACTTTTTCGCGCATGGAAGGATTAATGTTGAGAGTGACCTTGTTAGGGACAGGGGCGGCAGGGGGCGTTCCCCTGTATGGATGTGAATGTGGGGCGTGTCGGCGGGCCAGAGAGCACACTGCATTTGAGCGAAAACCCTGCTCCGCAATGGTGGAATGGGGTAGAGGGAGCACCCGAGAAAGACTATTAATTGATGCAGGCCTGATGGACTTGCACGAGCGCTTTCCCGCAGGCACCTACCATGGCTTTTTGCTTACGCATTTTCATGTGGACCATGTTCAAGGTCTTTTTCATTTAAGGTGGGGCAACCCATCGTCCATCCCTGTGTGGTGTCCAGATGATGAGCAAGGCTGTGCTGATCTTCTCAAGCACCCTGGCTGCCTGAGATTTCTGCCGGAAATGAACCATGGTGATGTAGTCAACATTAATGGACTGCGTGTTACCCCACTTCAACTCAGACACTCGCGGCCGACTGTTGGTTACCTGCTGGAATATGGGCCAAAAAGTATTGCTTACCTCACCGATACAGACGGACTGCCAGCCCAAACGCTTGATTTCCTCGCCTCGTTAACGCAACTGGACGCGTTGATTCTCGATTGCTCATTTCCGCCCGAGCACGAGGGCTCAAACCACGGAAACGTTGAAGCGGCCTGGCAGATTTATGAAAACCTCCAGCCGAAAGAACTGATCATCACCCACATTGGTCATGAACTGGATTGCTGGTTAATGGATAACGGGATACCTGACTGGATGGAAATTGGCAGGGAAGGGATGGAGATATAAGGGCGATTTCTCGCCCTTTTGAACTAAAGCGCTAATTGGTAATTTGGGTCTGCCAATATTTGTATAGCCCCTCAATGTCTGAAGAGCACATCAAATCCATACAGCCCTTCAATTGCTCATCGCTACAGTTCCACCATTGCATTTCCATCAACATTTGTATTTCCGGTTCACTGAACCGGAACTTGATGTGCTTGGCAGGGTTGGAACCCACCACTTCGTAAGGTGAGACATCTTTCGTCACCAGCGCGCGACTGGCGATGATGGCACCGTCACCAATCTTCACGCCTGCCATAATCATGGCTTCTGAACCAATCCAAACATCGTTACCTATCACTGTATCACCGGCGCGTTTGAAGCCGTCTTCGGCACCAGTAAAGTTCTCATTGTCCTGATAGAAAAACGGGAAGGTACTGACCCAATCCGATCTGTGGCCTTGATTGCCCGCCATCATAAATACTGCGCCGGAGCCAATGGAACAGAAACTGCCAATGATGAGCTTGTCGACATCATCTCGGTTGGGCATCAAATAACGAGCGCAATCGTCAAAGCTATGGCCGTGATAATAGCCAGAGTAGTAGCTGTGTCTGCCGACAATGATATTTGGATTGGTAATCTGCTCAGCGATGGGCTTACCAACAAAAGGCGATTCGAAATAGTTCATGGTCTTTTTCACTGAAGTTGCTGCGCGAGAATGATACTCCTGAGATATTGGACAACCAAAGGAAACTTGACGTGAGTATCTGCAGAAAGATATATTGGTTTCGTATCGAAACTAATATTGATGGGAGGAAAATATGTCGAGTGTATTATCCGGTCAGACTTTCAAGCTGACCGCTAGTGAATGGTTGAATACGGAGCGACCTATCGAACTTAATGAATATCTGGGGAAAGTCGTTGTCATCTATGTATTTCAAATGCTGTGCCCTGGTTGTATTTCCCATGGACTGCCACTGGCAAAGAACATTCAGAGTACATTCTCGGACTCAGGCGTTCAGGTCATTGGTCTGCATTCTGTTTTTGAGCATCACGATGTGATGATTCCGGATGCATTGAGGGCGTTTATTCATGAATATCGCATTCAGTTTCCTGTAGCGATTGATCAACCCAGTGAACACAACCCAATCCCAAAGACCATGGATCGCTATCAGTTTGGTGGAACGCCGACGCTTCTTATTCTGGATCAGCATGGCAAACTCAGGCTTAACCATTTCGGTATGCTGAGTGATATGCAGGTGGGAGCGCTTATTGGTTCGCTGCTGGAAGAGGGAGCAAACGCTGAGGCAGAAAGCCAGACTGTAAGCACTCATAGTCAGGACGGCAAGGCTGTCGATGATCATAATGGGTGTGACGAGCATGGTTGCAAGGTGTAAGTCAAACTACCTGAAGTTAAGAGCCGACACGTGGCCGGCTCTTTTGGTTTCACTCGTTAATCTTATCAAGCATTTTCAATGAGCCCATATAAGCCATATATTCGATAAGCTCATTCAACTGCTGATCGGAAAGATGTTCAAACGTCAACATCCGAGATTTGGCTCGATATGAGTTCGGATTCTTAATGAAAGCCTTTAAGTACTCGATATCTCTATATTCAGTAATATTTTTGGGAATATTTAATTCCGGGCCAATGTCGCCACCTTCCAGATTAATAGAATGGCAAGAAATACATGTGGATTTGAATGCATTGTATCCGGCCATAATAACGGGTTTATCTTCCGCTCCCGAAGGGTAATAATCCGGTTTTGGCGCTTGATAATTAAGCTCTATCTTATAAACCTGAAACGGCCATATCCAATTGTTATATTCTTTAGGATCTGTCGTCATGACATAAAATGGCCCAGGATTGAGCGTCTCTTTGCCTTCACCAATGTCGGTGAATTTCCCTTCAGTACCTTGCTCGCCAGTCACCAAGACCAGCGGGCTTTTCGTTGTGCCTTTAGACCAAGTGGCGACAAAGCCATCCAACGCGACAAACTTGATTTCTTCTACTTTGCTGAAGTCAACGCCGGCCTGGCTTGCAACATCTTTGAAGGACAGACCTTCGTAAGCCATTGGCTTGTTGTAAACGGGAGACTGAAACGACAGTGAGCGCTGAGCCGCCGACGCTTCCATCTGATCAATGCCCACTGTTTTCTCAAAGAGTACCTGCTGTCCATCTTTGAGGATGAATTCTAACTTTCGGTCATCTGCTGAACTCTGGAACGAAATAAAACCTAGCAATATTGCAAAAACGAACCTGAACATATTGTCACCTTTTTATTGAACATCCTGTTTGGTTTCATTTTGATAGTAGTCTTAGAGACTGATTGTATTGATATTTATTTGGCTACTTTGAAACTGATCAAGTTAATTTTTCGGAGTGTTATGACTGAAGGTGAATATTGTAAAGATTATATGGTCTTTATTTATAAAAAAGACAAAAAGGGTAGGCATTAATTGGGGAAGGTAAGATGTAAGGGGGAGAAACTCCCCCTATTTGAGTAGACTAAGCAGTCGCAACGGAGCGGTAGAAAAGGCGCTCATAGCGTTTGCCATCGATCAGTCGCATTAGTCTGGATACAACACCCACTAAAACCAATGCAAAGACCAATCTTCCCCAGAAGATGGCAGTAAAGTCAGCACCAATCACCAGCATCAAGAGGGTATCTTCGATCAGGCTGTGCAGTAGCCCGAGCAAAGTAATGGCTGTAAATATATCCCGAGGCGGTATATGTCCCTTCTTGGCCTCATTGATGAGCAGGCCACCTCCATATGAAAGACCCAAAGTTATGCCAATCAGCGTCAGATTTGTGGCCTCTTTGCTGATGCCAAGCAAACGAAGGAAAGGGCTTAGTGCCTTGGCGATAAGTTTTTCAATACCTATTACCTTGAGAATATTTAGTACGAATATCAAGGCGACGATAATCACGAAGACCAAAATCAAATTCTGGAGCTGACTAATCCCCCAGGCTGCAAGCGACGTGTCTGTTTCCATAGAGGGTTGCCAGATGATTTGTGCCTGTTCTTGCAGCGATCCCGTTGCGCTATATGTCAAATGTAAGAGCCAGCCAAGAAGCAATGCACCGCCAACACGGGTAAGAATGCTCCACCAGACAGAAACACCGGATTTCTTGGCGAGCCCGACTTCAATTGGCATTGAGTGCGCAAGCAAGATCATGCTGCTTAGAATGGAAGCTTGGGCTACTGACATGGTGACATCAGTGTTTATAAGAACGACAAGGGCAGAGTATATATTCACAAAGATAGCGGTCGCCCAGACCAAGCCCATTTCACTGGGAAGGCCAACTGCATTCATTAGAGGCGCAATGAAATTGGAAAACCAGACCACACCGCCGAACTCCTCGAAGATCTTTACCACAATGATGGTGGGAATCATCACCTTATAAAGTGTGATTGCAACATTGATGCTGTCGGCTAACGTTCTCTGGAAAAAATTCACAACTTGTTTCATATCCCACCTCCTTGTGCTGCTGAGAAACTTAATACTAAACCGTTTCGGTGTGACTAAATTTCTATTTGGTGGGGATAATTAGCTGTTTATTTCTTTTGTTTGGGCGTATAAGAAATTTAAGGCTAAGAAAATGGATAGTGAAGAAATATGAAAATTGATCGTATCGACAAGCGTATTTTGATGGCACTTCAAACTGATAACCGTATTGCCAACGTTGAACTCGCAGAGCGGGTAGGACTGTCTCCCCCTGCTTGTTTGAAACGTGTAAAGCGACTTCGTGATGAAGGTGTTATCGCGAAAGATGTGTCGATTCTTAACCCGGACTTAGCGGGCGTGAAAATGACCATGATTGTTTCTGTGGAAATGGAGCGCGACCGCAGGGAAATCTATCAGCTTTTCCGCGCTTCGATTCTAAAAGCGCCAGAAGTGACCCAGTGTTACCAGATTTCCGGAAGCTATGATTTTGTTTTGATTGTCAATGTACCGGATATCAAAGCCTATGAAGCGTTTGTCGAGCGAGTGCTGCACACTGACCTGAATATCCGTAAGTTCCACACATCAGTCGCGAGGCGTCAGGTGAAGTTTGAGACGGCAATTGGGCTGGGGGAATAGATAACGCGTCCCCAAAACCCATCTACGCTTCGGAAAATGGTGTCGGTCCCTTTAATGCCGCGCCACACCCGTAGCAGTTTGCCCTGCGCTTTCTGATGGTATGTCCGCATTCCGGGCAATTTTTAACAGCAGATACGGTGATTTTCCCATCCAGCACGCCGTCTCTCATGTCTATTTCTTCCATTTTCTTCAGAAGATCATCCTCGGTATAACCGAGATGGTTGGACAGTAATTCCCACATGGCCTGATTGGCAAGAGATAGGGTGTCTAACCTGTCTTCGAGGTAATTTACGTCCCTGGCATTGCGCTCAGATTTGACCGAAGCTTGAGTCGCTGTTGAATGGTTTCGTCCAATTTGTCCCGACTGAAAGATAGTCCATAGGAAATTTGACATCGAGTACTCCTTTTCCATTTCGCTCGACGTTTGTTTAGGTCGTTATCTCATCATATCGTTAAAGTTTGAATAGAAAGTATACATTCGTAAGAAGTGGCAGCTATACGGTGGGCAAACTGAGATATGATGTAACCTTCACCAAACAAGTTCAGCAATGATGAAACTCTCCCAAACCCCCGTCACGCAGCATCGCTTTGAAGGCCATTCCTTCTTCCTTAAACGCGACGACCAGCTCCACCCGCATTTTTCTGGCAACAAAGCGCGCAAATTGATGGCGTTATTGGAACTGGAAGACAAGGGTGTTACTCATCTGATTGGCTATGGTTCTCCCCAGGCAAATTCACTGCTTTCGCTGGCGGCATTAGCGAAGATGAAAGACTGGCAGCTGGAGTTTTATGTCGATCGTATTCCCGGTTGGTTGAAGGAAAACCCGATTGGGAACTATCGGATCGCGTTGGAACTGGGCGCGGAAGTGATTGCAGTTTCGGAGCTGACGGATGAGCCTATTCATCCCCATGATTACATTCATGCAAACCGGCTTGGCGAGGGATGTTTATATGTGCCAGAAGGTGGGCGTTCTCCCATTGCAGAGCGGGGCGTTGTGACGTTGGCGAAAGAGATTTTGGAGTGGGTGCAATCCAACCACATGGAAAATGTCTGTGTAGCGCTGCCGTCAGGAACCGGAACCACAGCGTTGTTCTTACACAAGCATTTGAAAGCACATGGTATTGAAGTTCTGACCTGCCCGTGTGTGGGGGGAAAAGACTATTTGGTTGAGCAATTTAAGGAGCTCGGTGAAACTTCTTTCCCTGCGGTATTAGAGACACCGTCTAAGCATCATTTCGGAAAACTATATCGTCAAGATTACCAAACATGGAAAGCCTTACTGGAACAGACCGGGGTTGAGTTTGATTTGTTGTACGACCCTTTGATGTGGCGATGTCTGAGCGATTGGTTACTGGAAAATAAGAACAAGACGCTGCTCTATGTCCATCAAGGGGGCATTATCGGCAACGAGAGCATGCTGCCGAGATACCAACGAAAGTACGGTGAATGACGTTGCTTAGAGTTTTAAGAAAACGCCCTCCATACCGGAGGGCGTTTTTGTTAGTTGTTGACGCGAATCAGTGTGTCGCTGTCTGAATGTGAGAAAGGCTTTCCGTAGATATCGAGCTTAACTGTCTCAGTGTAAGTCAGCTTGTCGCCATCGATTTTGATGTTCATGGTGAAGTCTTTGGTGCTGGCATTATTGGCCATAAAGTCTGATTGCGCGATACCGTCACCAGAAGCAACCAGAGTCATGTCGTTGCCTGCTTTACCTTCTGCTACGACGCAAGTCGCGCGAGGCACACAGAAAGAGTTGTAAACGGTCTGATTTTTGTGATCGTAAATCAGATAGCCGCGCTGGTCATGGAATTTGGTGTCGTCGGCTTTACGGAACACTTCCTGTTTGTAGTAAATCGCAGCCAGATACTGTTCGCTGGCATTGGTGGCATCAGCGGCAACTTCAAATGTCATCACTTCGTACAGTGGTGTAGCAGCAGGCGCACCTTTGCCATTTTCTGTTCCCGACTGAGCAGGGGCGACATCTACGCCACCTTGTTCAGTGCTTTTCCAGGTGCCGACTAACTGTGCCAATGGGCCGAAGTTGATGCCGTCTATCACGCCTTCTTGATTGGTTGCTTTGTCCTCAGCATAAGATGTAGCGCTGGCTGAAACAGCCAATGACAGCAGCGCGATTTTGATTGTTGTTTTGCTCATTATTGCTTCCTTTTATTTGTTAAGCCCACGCTTTCCGTTGGGTATTTTCTTCACTCAACCCCTGCGTAGCTTGTGAGCGCTAAAATGCGTGGGTTATTGAGTTGTGCGAGTTGGAACAGGCGAGTAGATCCTAAGGAAGCAATGACAAAGAATGTAGTCAGAGATAGACCAATGCCATCAGTTTATTTGCGATGAAACAAAACCGGAAAATCAATAATAATCAGTAAAATTCAGACTATTTGGTTGTTATTGAGAACTTTCATTGAGTGGACGATGATAGTGAGAGGTTATGCCCATAAATCTAGCATTCGCAGGGGCGAGGTTAACATAGAATTAACAAGGGAAAGTGCAATTCTGGAGACGGAATAATTGATCGAAATGGGCGTTAATCTGGTATTGAAAGGCAAATATGACAACGAGAGGCCATCATGCATTTCAACATCGAAGCGCTCAGACAGCTTGAAGACAGGTATCGCGCCAAGCTCATTAACAGTCTTTCCGGTTTCAAAAGCGCAAATCTTATTGGTACAACGGATGGAAAGGGCAATCATAATCTCGCGATCGTAAGCTCCGTTTTCCACATTGGAGCCAACCCGCCTTTGGTGGGCATGATCATGCGTCCTCACACTGTCACCCGAGACACGTTGGAAAATATTCTCGAACTTGGCGAATACACTATCAATCAGGTCAACGTTGAGATTTGGAGGGAAGCCCACCAAACTTCAGCACGTTATGAGCAGCAAGTCTCAGAGTTTGATGAGGTTGGTTTGACACCTGAATGGGTTGATGAAGCCAAAGCACCTTTCGTCGCAGAAAGCCGACTGAAATACTCGCTGGTGTTGAGAGAATCACAAACACTGGAGATCAACGGTACAGTATTAGTGATTGGTGAAATCAACCATGTGCTGGTGGAAGACGATGTGATTGCGCATGATGGGTATATCGATATTGAAGCGCTGGAAACCGTGGCTGTTTCCGGACTAGATAGCTACCACGTCACCAACAGGTTAGGGCGACTGAGCTACGCGAAGCCAGACAAGAAACCAGATGTTATCGACTGAGAAAGCATCTGGCTGTAAAAAAGAAAAGCGGAGGGGAAACCTCCGCTTTTGAGTTTTCAGGATTATACGAAATCAAACATAGATGCATCGAGATCGTTTGCGCTGAACTTATCCAGCACGATCTTGGTTGGTGCTTTATCAAATGTCATGATCACGTCTTCACCAGATTGACGAATGTTGATGTCTGACATTCGTGTTGCCAGCGTCTTCTGAATTGCAATGGTGTCCAGGTTGCCATTGAAGTCGAGAATGATGTCGTTTTCACTGCTGTTATTGAAGAAGAAGGTGTCGCGGCCAGCGCCACCAGTCAGGATGTCACGACCCATGCCGCCATCCAGATAGTCGTCACCGCCACCGCCATTCAGGCGATCCAGTCCGTCGTGACCGTAAAGCTTGTCGTTATCTGCTTCACCGAACAGTTTGTCGTCGCCTAAGCCACCTCGCAGGGTGTCATTGCCTGACCAGCCGTAGAGGATATCGTTCTCAGTGTGGCCGTCGATGAAGTCATTGCCGAGACCGCCATAGATGGTGTCACTACCTTCGAGCCCGATCAGGTGGTCATCGCCTTCTTCACCCAAAATGGTGTCGTTACCGGAACCGCCATTGACGAAGTCGTTACCCAGGCCACCACTGACATAGTCATCGCCTGCGCCACCAAAGACTTGATCGTCATCGCCACGGCCATACAGTTCGTCATTACCCAGGCCGCCATGAAGTTCATCGTTACCGTAGCCACCGTTAAGCATGTCATTGCCATTGCCACCATCGAGATAGTCGTTGTTCAAACCACCGTAGATTTCGTCATGGCCATCACCACCTTCCAGAAGATCGTCGCCGTCTTTACCATAAAGCAGATCATCGCCTTCGCCACCGAAGAGTTTGTCGTTGCCCAATCCGCCGTCTAGTTTGTCGGTACCTTCGTTGCCCCAAAGTACGTCATGACCTTCGTCGCCTTCGAGCACGTCATTGCCCGTGTTACCGAATAAGATGTCGTCGCCTTTTCCGCCGCTAACGAAGTCATCACCTTCATTACCTCTTGCGCGGTCATTGCCATCGCCACCGTAAACATTGTCCTTGCCTTTGCCACCATAGAGGTCGTCATTCCCGGTACCGCCGTAAAGGTTGTCGTCACCATCGAAACCTTCAACACGGTCATCGCCAGAATCGCCAAACAGGTTGTCATTCAAAAGGCCACCACGTACCCAGTCGTTACCCGCATCACCGTGTACTTCGTCTGTTCCATCGCCTCCGATAACCGTGTCATCGCCATCACCACCGTAGATGTAATCTGTTCCATCCCAGCCTTGGATGTAGTCGTTACCACCATGGCCATAGATGAAATCGACACCGTCTGTGCCTTCAATGATGTCGTCGTTTTCGGTTCCGTTGATGATATTCGCCATAGGTTCCTATTCCTTATTTTGAGAGATTGAAATGCTAACGTGGAGAAACCGCTTTCACGTGGTGGGGAATAATGCCATCTCTCACTGTTTGACCTGTCTTTGTGGTGAGACAAAATAGGGAATGTCAAGGTATTTATCATGATAATTACCCTGGAGGAGGTAGAAATAATTCATCTAGGATTAGTGTGGAAATAAATGCCGTTGTATGGCTGACATGGCTTGTAACGGAGCGGTTTTGGCAGAAATTGTGATGAATATTCGAAAAACACAAAGCTAATTTAGGTTTGGCTTTAGGTGTGGAAAGTTATACACAGTTTAGATAGGCCTAATTTTATGCTTTTAATGGAAAAAGAATGAAACTGGCAGCTGGTACTTTTGTAGCGCTTAATGTGATGAATAAATAGTCAGACAATACCCACGCCGCGCAGAAGACGCGGCGGGGGCGCACTTTAACCGTTTCGTTCAATCGTGCGCTTTTGGCTCGCTGTGTATCCATCGGCATCGGTCATGCTGAATTCAACCCGTTGGGTGATTTGTGGCGATGCTGAAAAGAATGCCCTGCCGTATTCATCTGTGAGTTTGGAGCCAAGCAGATCGGAGCTGGTAATCACTTCAGCACCTTCAACAGGTTGACCGTTTTGGGTGACTTTGACAAAAGCACCGCCGTGTACCGGCGTGACCTTAATCTCCGTATTGGCCGCAAAAGCAGGAGAGGCAGCAAGGCTAAGAAGCAATGTAGCAAGGACCTTTTTCATTGTTTTTTCCTCATAAGTGCGTTGATGCCAAATCACGTTAGCAATGAAAGATTGAGTCGAAAAGTGTTAACTGCATCGCGTTCAGGAAGGGTTAAGATTCAAGGGGATAACTGAATGAGGCCTTAACCAGGATGCTGATTTTGATAGTATTACTGGAAAGAAATTCTTTCCCATCAGTCACGGAACGGGTTATTTGAAATGTTTGAATTATTCACGCCAAGGTTAAAGCTTCGGGATTTTCTCAAAGAGGATTTACCTGACTATTTCAGCATGACCCAAGATGAGAAGTATCAACGTTTCTATTCGCCTGATGATGTTAGCGCAGAGAAAGCCGAATATTTGGTGGCTTTGTTTCAAGAGCAGGCGATCTCCATACCACGCACACATTATCAGTTGGCAGTTTGCGATAAAGAAACGGATCAGTTTATGGGAACGGTAGGGCTCAGGTTAGAACAGTCAGGAAAGGCGTCAGTAGGGTGCGGTTTGTCACGTGAGTTTCATCATTCAGGACTGGCTGAAGAAGCGATGACAGCCTTGGTGGCATATGGCGTTGAATCTCTCGACATTCAGCAGCTTTATGCGGAAACGATCGCTGAAAACAAAGCTGCTATTCGCTTGTGTCAGAAAATGGGGATGAGGGAAATTGAACGTCGTACCGGGGATGTTACTTTTGCAGGCCGCGAGTGGGATACCCTTGTCATGAGTCGGTATCTCAAATGACATTAGTTTGCGGATGGGTGGTATCGACTACTCTGACCAGCGCATTCAGTGATTGATCTATCGAACGTTCGTGCTATTTTTATTTTTAGATGCTTGAGAGTCGTAAAATGAGCAAGAAAAAACAGACGCGGGAACAGATACTGACAGTTGCCTTTGAAATGGCGAGTCGGGAAGGGTTGGAAAGCCTGACTATTGGCGAACTTGCCAAGCAGGTGGGTATGTCCAAAAGCGGGTTGTTTGCACATTTTAACTCGCGCAGTAATTTACAGGCGGCTGTCGTGATGTTTGCCGGCGAGTGCTTCGCTGCCCGCATCATCGTGCCTTGCCGTGAAGCGTCGCACCCCAGCATTGAAGCGAAAATTCGCCATATGCTAGATAACTGGTTGACTTGGAATAGCTCGTTTCAGGGAAGCTGCATGTTTTTGGATGCGTGGCGTGAAAGCCACGACGAAGAAGACCCAATGCAGCAGGCGTTGGAAGGAACAATCAAGAAGTGGCTGAACTATTTGCATATTCAATTCGAGAAAGGGATTGAGTCTGGTGAGTTCCGCGAAGATTTGGATTGTTGGCAAACCGTTTATGAGCTTTATGGTTTGTACCTGAGTAGCCATCTGTTTAGAACGTTGAAACTTGAATCTGAAGGGGCGAAAAGGTTTTGGACAGGGATTGATGGCCTGTTCAATAAAGTCAGAAAATAATTGGTGGAAGCAGATGCATACCGAGCCTGCTTTTTCTTTGAGATGGAATAGCACGACCGTTCGATAACGATGAGGGACATCCATGAGTAGCAAAATCTACTTTGGCAATAATAACCGGTTCAGCTTTAAACGTGGCGCTTTGAGTGTTGCCAGCAGGCTTCATCACACTATAGCCCCGAAGCATGCACTTAAAACCGCCCGTCGTCTATTTCTAACACCGGCAAAAGGACGCGAAACCAATCCAATGCCTGAGGGAATGGTGGTGGAAGCGGTACCAACGGCACAAGGTAAAATGATGACATACAAGTTGGGAACTGGGCCAACTTGGGTGCTGACACACGGCTGGTCAGGTTCTTCAAATCAGTTTTTTCCGTTGATGGAATACATTGCTGAAGCTGGCTTTACCGCGTTGGCTTATGACCACCCAGGACATGGCAAAAGTGAAGGCAAAGAAGGGAGTATTCCCGCTTTCCTCAACGCTTTGGATGACATTCTCAACCAACAGGAAAAGATAGAAGGTGTCGTGGCGCACTCAATGGGAGGAGCAACCTTGCTGGAAAGCGAGCATCCTTCATTGCAAGGCAAGCCAATTATTCTCGTGGCACCAGTACTCAAATACTGGGACAACCTATTTGGCACCATTGAAGCGTCGGGTTACTCCATGAAACTGTTCAAAGAGGTGATTGCTTCTGTCGGGCAGGAATACAACGTCCGTATTGAAGATATCGATCCCTTCGTTAAGTTGGGTCAACGCCAATCTCCGGTTGTGATTGTTCATGACAAAGGTGACCGTTTTGCGCCATTTGGGGTGTCAAAAGAAGCGACCATTTATGACCATGTCACCTTGGTGGAAACAGAAGGGCTAGGGCATGGGCGTGTATTGAAAAGTGCTCCGTTAAAAGAAGCGTTTTCAAAAGTGGCCGGGCCGCTTACCTAAATCAGTCATTGGGAAGGGAAACTCATGATCACACCTATCTATGCTGCGCTGCTTTGTTTGGTATTTATTTACTTGGCAATGAGGGTCATTAAATTCCGTAGAGGATATAAAGTGGCCTTGGGTGATGGGAACGAAAAGTTGCTGAACAAAGCCATTCGCGCTCACGGCAATTTCGCAGAGTATGTCCCGTTCGCTTTGTTGCTGATGTTGATGGTGGAACTTCAGCTAGATCAGCAAAATCCGTATCTTCATGTGCTCGGTATCGCCTTACTCCTTGGTCGATTGCTCCACGCCTATGCAGTGAGCCAACCAACTGAGCCTCTGAAATTTCGCGTTTACGGTATGTTGTTGACCTTCACAGTGTTGATAGCTTCAGCACTATGGGCGTTATATCTAGGTATCTTCTGATTTTTTCACATCCGGTGTGCTATTCTCTTCCCGTCCCTCAATAAGCACACCGGAACTTCCTTTGAAGAAAATCGCTGTATTCGCAGATGTTCAAAATATCTATTACACCACCCGCCAAGCCTACGGCCGCCAGTTTAACTATCGAAAACTTTGGCAGCAGCTGCAGTACATGGGAGATGTTGTGGTGGCTAACGCCTATGCCATCCGTCGCGATGATGATCAGCAAATCAAGTTCCAGGATGCTCTACGCCATATTGGTTTTGAAGTGAAGCTCAAACCCTACATTCAACGCAGCGATGGCAGTACCAAAGGAGATTGGGACGTCGGCATTGCGATTGATGTGATGGAAATGGCACCGGAGGTAGATACCATTATCCTGCTTTCCGGTGATGGAGACTTTGACTTGCTGATGAATAAAGTGCGTGACCGCTACAGCAAAGAAGCGATTGTATTTGGTGTGCCGATGCTTACCGCTAATTCATTGATCAACAGCGTTGACCGTTTTATCCGCATTGAAGAAGACCTACTTCTATAACGTTAACCTCAATAGCATGACTTCGGGTTCTGGGTGCGCGGCTGTTGCCTTTTTGAACCCGAGACTTTTCAGCAGTTTCAAACAACGTTTGTTGGTTTCGAGTGTGATGGCGACGACTTCGGTCAATGCCAAAGATTCCTTAGCCATCTCCAAAACAGCGATTGCCGCTTCTTTCGCATAGCCTTTCCCGTGATGTTCTGGAAAGAATCCAAACCCCAGATCAATGCCGTCTAGGTTGTCTCTATCAATCAACCCGCATACACCTATGGGTTCATGATTTTTAAGCTCTACAGCCAATAAGCCCATATTTGGCGTACTGTGCATCGGCAGTAAGGTTGAGCGAAGATACACTGCCGCATCAATATTGCTTCGGATATTCTTATCCCCAATAAACTGAAGAAAACCGTCGGTGTTATAAAGTCGATTGATAAAGCCTGCATCATTCTCGTTAAGGTTTCTGAGCGTTAATCGAGAGGTGCTGAGTATGGGTTGTTGCATTGTGTTTCCCCAAAAAAAGAGCCCTGAAATCAGGACTCTTTGAGTATAGACGCGGTTAGACGCTAAGCTTATTTACCCGCTATATTTAGTCGCGCAAAGCGAATCAATGGCGAATAGAACTGCCCCGCGTAGTTTGGCACGACAGTGTTTCCTACTGCTTCAATCTCTTTGATCATGGTATAGAAGTTACCCGCGACTGTGATGCCTCGCACAGGTTGGATTCGTTTACCATCGCGGCAGAGGAACCCGCTTGCACCAAACGAGAAATCACCACTGATAGCGTCTGCACCAGAGTGAACACCTTGGAGGTCAACCAGCTCAAGGTATTCACCAGCGGTGACTTCGGCTTCACTGCTGGTACCAGCCCCAATCACGTCGTGGCGAGAACTGACGCTCAAGGTGCCTTTTGGTGAACGGCCTGCATTCGCGGTATGCGCAACGCCGAAATGTGCGGCAGTGGCTGAGTTATGCAGCAGACCAACCAGCTCACCGTTTTCTATCAGTGGCGTGTCACTTGTTGCAAAGCCTTCACCATCGAATGACTTGATGGCATGGCCTCCAGGCATGTAAGCCACATCCCTGAAACTCAACAGCGGACTTGCGACTTGCTGGCCAATCTTATCGCGCCATGGGTTGATACCACGTTTTGCCGATTCACCGGAGAACACACTACCAAAAGCACCCAGCACTTCATTCAGGCTGTCTTGCTCGAAAATGACCGAGTATTGGCCAGTCGCAATTGGCGTGCCTTCCAACAGGGCTTCAGCCATATCGTAGGCATCGTTGATGACCTTTTCTGGTGTCAGGCCATCAAAGGTGCGGGCAACAGACGCAGTAACGTGCATCGCTTGCTTGTCGTTGTGGTCAATCAACGCGGCGGTATAGCAGCTCAGTGAACGAGATTGGTGGAAACAGCGGGTGCCGAGGGTGTTGCCCAGCAGGGTGATGCCACTGCTTTCGCTGTATCCGTTGTATGGTGCGCCTTTTGCCAATGGTTTTTCACGGATTTTGCCTTCAAGCGACAACGCCAACTCGATCTTCTGCTCGGGCGTTGCATCGTCCTGCTGATAGATTTCCGGATAATCCGTGTTGATGTTTAGACCTTCTGCGCGAATTTTCTGGAGCGGATCTTTCTTGGTGAAGCTGGCATTGGTCAGCGCCTGATCGACCATTTGCGCCAGATTTTGCGGCTCAAGGGATTCGGAGTAGCTGATAGCGACATGTTCATCTTTAATCACTCGAACGCCGATGACCTGACTTGCGGTGACTTTGTATTCTGACAGTTCGCCTTGGTCGGCCTTCAGGCTAAAGCTTTCGTTGCTGGATGCAATCACATCAGCTTGCGCGCCGCTTTTCTGTGCCAGTTCAAGCACCTGCTCGATGGCGTTTTCTAATGTTTTTTGCTCGCTCATTAGTTACCGCCTCCTACCAGAATGTTGTCCACTTTAAGCGCGGGTTGTCCAACCGTCGTCGGAACTGAGCCACTCACAGAGCCACACATGCCGGCAGCAAGTGCAAAGTCTTTACCTACCAAGCTGATTTCTTTAAGCACTTTAGGGCCTGTACTGATCAAGGTTGCGGATTTCAGCGGCTTGGTCACTTTGCCATCTTCAATCAGATAGGCTTCCTGAACCGCAAAGTTAAACTCGCCGGTTCCTGGCTGAACGGAACCACCACCCATTTTCTTCGCATAGATACCGCGCTCTACGCCGCTGATCATGTCATCAAATGACGCGTCACCCGGTTCAATGAAGGTGTTACGCATGCGGGAGGTTGGGGCATACTTATAGGATTCACGACGACCGGAACCTGTGCGTTCGAAACCAGTTTTCAGGCTGCCCATGTGGTCAACCATAAAGCTTGTCAGCTTGCCGTCTTTGATCAGCTGAGTGCGTTGGGTTTCCATGCCTTCATCATCGATGTTGATAGAACCCCATTCGTTTGTCATTAAGCCATCATCAACGGCACTGACTGCAGAGTGGGCAATCATCTCACCCATTTTGTCGTGGAAGACAGATGCTTTCTTGGCAACAGAAGTCGTCTCCAGCAAATGACCACATGCTTCATGGAAAATCACGCCGCCAAAGCCATTGCCAATCACCACTGGCATTTCGCCTGACGGACAGGCATCTGCGCCTAGCTTGATCAATGCTTGTTTCGCGGCCATTTCTCCCAGCTCTTCTGGATCAATTTGAGCATTGAACTCCCAACCAGAAAGCATACCCGGTGCTTCATATCCGGTAGATTGCTCGTTGCCATGAGTCGCAACGACTGAAGAAGCAATACGGGTATAGTGGCGGGTATCCTGAACATGCAAACCCGTTGAGTTGAAGATTTCGATCTGCTGCTCACGCTGGGCGATACGACCAATGATTTGAGAAATTTTATCGCTTTGAGCGCGCGCTTTGGCATCGACACGCTTAAGGAAAGCAATTTTCTCTTCAACATGGTTGTTTGCTGAGAAAGGCATACTCACTGGATGACGATCGTCGCGCTGCATAAAGTTCAATGAGCCGGCTTGTGCGATTTGGTCACGTTTGTCTTTTGCACAGAGGAGTGAGGTGACTTGCTTGAGCTTTTCTTCGTCTTGGCTGTTTGTGTAGCCGTAAAGCACTTTATGACCAAAGAAAAGGCGGATGCCGATACCGAAATCGATACCTGAATTTACTTTGTCGACTTCGCCTGAAAGTAACTCTACGCTCCCTGAATGGTGTCGCTCAACGAACAACTCCGCAAAATCCGCACCCAAAAACAGGGCGTGGTCAATCACTGCTTTGGCAGTGCTGGTATTTAACATTCCTTCCTCCTACATAGAGTCAGTTTTCTTATCTGTTACTTTGAGATTAACAGCTAGCAACCAGAGCACCAATCGTGTGTGCCTTTTAGTGATATAGGTAGAGACTGTTTGATTAAAAATCATGCAAAACATTTACATAATGTAAGTTAATATACCCAAACGACCTGAAGATGCTCGTATTCAGAGGTCATCAATGCGTTCAATTCGAGGCAAAT